>CATITK010000119.1 GCA_949545755.1 Polaribacter sejongensis
GTAAAATTTGTTCAAGACGAATTTGTAGCAAGAAAAGAATTTGCAGAATTTGCAGCAGGAGATACAATCACTGTTTATTACGAAATTAAAGAAGGGGAAAAAGTACGTACTCAGTTTTTCAGAGGTGTTGTTATCCAAAGAAAAGGAGTTGCAGCTTCTGAAACATTTACCATCAGAAAAATGTCTGGTACTGTAGGTGTTGAAAGAATTTTTCCAGTAAACTTACCTTCCATTCAAAAAATTGAAGTAAACAAAAGAGGTAAAGTACGTAGAGCTCGTATTTTCTACTTTAGAGGTCTTACTGGTAAGAAAGCTAGAATTACTGAAAAAAGAAGATAATTTCTTTTATATAAAGGTATTTAAAAGCGTTGTGAATTTTCACAACGCTTTTTTTTGTCCCTAAATTTCTTAAGGAGGTGGTTTAGTTGCATCCCACAACCTTAAAAAGATAAAAGCCCTTTTTGGTTTAAAAAACAAACAATAAGGAACCTTATAAAATTGAAGATCTAAGCGGCCATATCAAAACAATAATTTTAAATACCTGCTTTTATTGCAATAAACTCATATTCTTAAAAATACTCTTAATTTATTATTAAATATCCTTGAAAATCGTATAATTAATCGTTATTTATTAATAAAAATATGATTATAAATTCTTAAATTTGCTCCGATTTTTCACGAAAAGGTTTTCGTTGAAGTTTAATAACACCTAAAATAGAACTCAAAATGAGTAAAATAGCAAAAATTGTATATACAAAAACAGATGAAGCTCCTGCTTTAGGAACACGTTCTTTCCTGCCTATTGTAAAAGCTTTCACAAAATCATCTAATATTGCAATTGAAGTAAAAGACATTTCTTTGGCATCAAGAATTCTTGCAAATTTATCAGACTATTTAAGCGAAGATCAAAAAGTGGAAGATGCTTTGGCTTTTTTAGGTGATTTAGCAAATAAACCAGAAGCAAACATTATTAAATTACCAAATATTAGTGCCTCTGCACCGCAATTAAAAGCGGCTATTTCTGAATTACAATCATTAGGTTACCCAATACCTAATTATCCAGAAGAACCAAAAACAAGTGAAGACTTCACTGTTTTAGAGCTTTATAACAAAGTAAAAGGTTCTGCTGTAAACCCTGTTTTAAGAGAAGGAAATTCTGACAGAAGAGCACCAAAAGCAATTAAAAATTACGCACGCAAAAACCCGCATTCTATGGGTGCCTGGAGTGCAGATTCTAAAACGCATGTTGCCACCATGAGTGAAGGTGATTTTGCGAATAACGAAAAATCAGTTACCCTAGAAAAAGCAACATCTGTTCATATACAGCATATTGCAACTGATGGTACAAAAACAACCTTAAAGAGTGACTTGTCTATAATCGATGGAGAAATTATCGATGCAACTGTATTGAGCAAGAAAGCATTGCTCAACTTTCTTGACAAAGAATTTGCAAACGCATCAGAACAAGGGATATTGCTTTCATTACATATGAAAGCAACCATGATGAAAGTTTCTGACCCAATCATATTTGGTCATGCGGTAAAAACATATTTTAAAGAATTGTTTGATAAACATCAAACAACTTTTGATGAAATTGGCGTTGATGTAAATAACGGTTTTGGAAATTTATTACGAAATTTGAAAACAGTTTCCGCAGAAAAGAAAGCAGAAATTTTAAAAGATATTGGTGCTACTTTTGAAAAAAACGCAGATTTAGCAATGGTGAATTCTGAAAAAGGAATTACAAACTTACACGTTCCTTCAGATGTAATTATTGATGCTTCTATGCCAGCTATGATTAGAACTTCTGGTAGAATGTGGAATGCTAAAGGAGAATTGCAAGATACAAAAGCAGTAATCCCAGATAGTTCTTATGCAGGAATTTACACGGCAACCATCGATTTTTGTAAAAAGAATGGTGCTTTTGATCCTACTACAATGGGAACAGTTCCAAATGTGGGTTTAATGGCTCAAAAAGCAGAGGAATATGGTTCTCACGATAAAACTTTTGAAATCGCTGCTGCTGGAAAAGTAGTGGTTGTAGATGCATCTGAAAATATTCTTTTAACACATACTGTGGAAGAAGGAGATATTTGGAGAATGTGTCAAGCAAAAGATTTACCAATTCAAGATTGGATCAAATTAGCAGTTACAAGAGCAAGAGCTTCTCAAACGCCTGCCGTTTTTTGGTTAGATGAAAACAGAGCTCATGATGCAGAAATTATTAAAAAAGTAAATTTATATTTACCAGATCATGATACTTCAGGACTGGATATAAGAATTTTATCACCAATAAAAGCAACAGAATTCACCTTAGCAAGAATTGTAAAAGGAGAAGACACCATTTCTGTTTCAGGAAATGTTTTACGTGATTATTTAACCGATTTATTCCCAATTTTAGAAGTGGGTACTTCTGCAAAAATGCTCTCGATTGTTCCTTTAATGAATGGTGGTGGGTTGTTTGAAACGGGTGCGGGTGGTTCTGCCCCAAAACACGTGCAACAATTTTTGGAAGAAAATCATTTACGATGGGATTCTTTAGGAGAATTTTTAGCTCTAGCAGTTTCTTTAGAACATTTAGGAACTACTACGAATAATTCTAAAGCACTAATTTTAGCAGAAACTTTAGAGGACGCTACAGATAAATTTTTAGATAATGATAAATCTCCTTCAAGAAAAGTCGGTGAATTAGACAACAGAGGAAGTCATTTTTATTTAGCGATGTATTGGGCTGAAGGTATCGCAAATCAAGATAAAGATCTAGCTTTAAAAGCTGAATTTACTGGAATTGCAACTGATTTAAAATTGAATGAAGATAAAATTGTAGCAGCATTAAATGCCATTCAAGGAAATGCAAACAATATTGGTGGTTATTACAAACCAACGGATAGTTTAGCGGACGCTGCAATGAGACCAAATACGATTTTAAATAACATTCTAGCTTCAATGTAGGAAACTAAATCATAACTATATTCTACTAAAAGTCGATGTTTTACGCATCGACTTTTGTTGTTTCTAAAGCAGGCTGTTAAAAACAGTTATTATAATTCGAATTAAATTTAGAATTGTATTTTTGTTTATTATATCAACTTAATAATTAAACAAAATGCTGCACACAAAAAAAATATTTTTTTTGTTATTTTTATTAACCTTTAGCATCTTAAGTCAAGAGAAACACACGATCAGTGGTACCGTTTATGACGAGAGTAATAATGAAACTTTAATTGGAGTTTCCATTTATTTCCCAGAATTAAACTCAGGAATCACAACAAATGAATACGGGTTTTACTCGATTACTTTACCTGAAGGAACGTATCAAATACAAGTAAATTATTTAGGTTATTCCCCAATTATTGAATCGATTGACCTCAAAGAAAAACGTACTAAAAACTTTAAACTAGAAGAAGCAGCGGAGCGTTTGGATGAAATTGTAATTGAAAGTAACATTGAAAAAATTAATGTTAGGACAACACAAATGAGTGTTAACAAACTAACATCAGCAACCATTAAACAGATACCTGTTGTTTTAGGGGAAGCAGACATTATTAAATCTTTAATTTTATTACCTGGTGTTACAAGTGCAGGTGAAGGAGCTTCTGGCTTTAATGTTAGAGGGGGCGCAGCAGACCAAAATTTAATTTTATTAGATGAAGCAATTGTTTTTAATTCTTCCCACTTATTTGGTTTTTTCTCTGTATTTAATCCTGATGTAATTAAAGATGTAAAATTATACAAAGGTGGAATTCCAGCAAAATATGGAGGAAGGCTATCATCTGTTTTAGATATTTATCAAAAAGAAGGAAATAGTAAAGAATTTAATGCCACAGGAGGAATTGGCCTAGTTTCCTCAAGATTACTAATTGAAGGTCCTCTTCAAAAAGAAAAAATTTCCTTTTTAATTGGTGGTAGATCTTCATATGCACATTTGTTTTTACCCCTTTTTGATAATGACAACACGGCTTATTTTTATGATCTAAACACAAAAATAAATTTTCGTGTCAATGAAAAAAACAGCATTTTCTTTTCAGGGTATTTTGGGAAAGATGTTTTTGGAGTGAGTGATAATTTTGTAAATACCTATGGAAATAAGGTCGCTAATTTACGTTGGAATCATCTTTTTTCTGATAAGCTATTTTCTAACTTATCCTTAATTTACTCTGATTATTTTTATGGATTAATTCTAGACTTTGTTGGTTTTGAATGGGATTCTGGTATCACCAATTATAATATAAAATACGATTTTAAACATTACGTCAGCAATACTTTCAAACTGAGTTATGGTGTAAACAATATTTACAATCATTTTAATCCAGGAAAAATAATTCCTAACAGGGAAAGTTCTGGAATTGTTGCTAAAAAGTTAACGAACAAATATGCCAACGAGTTTGCTGCATATATTGATGCAGAACATAAAATTAACAACCAACTAAGATTTCATTATGGTCTGCGTTTCAGTAATTTCATAAGATTAGGACAAGATACACAAAACCAATATGAAAATAACGAAGCTGTTATCTATAATAATGAATTAAAAAAATACGAAGCTGCGGTAGCTATTGGTACCGAATCTTTCAATAGAAGCGATGTTATTAGTAGTTTTAACAACTTCGAACCGAGAGTTTCTATTTCTTATATGTTAGACACGAAGACCTCTTTAAAAGCCAGTTACAATAGAATGGCTCAGTATTTACACTTACTCTCTAACACGGCTTCTCCTACTCCACTTGATGTTTGGATGCCAAGTGGAAAATATATAAAACCACAATTGTTAGATCAGTATGCGATTGGGTATTTTAAATCGATTAAAAACGGAGATTACTCTATAGAAACTGAAGTTTTTTACAAAGATATTCAAAACAGAATCGATTATATAAATGGTGCTAATCTCGTTGCTAATGATCAAATTGAAACGGTTATTTTGAACGGAAAAGCGCGTGCTTACGGTTTGGAAATTTTATTTAAAAAGAACGAAGGAAAATTAAAAGGATGGGTCGCTTATACACTCTCAAGGTCAGAACAATTAACTGCAGGCAGAACACCAGAGGAAACTGGAATCAATAGTGGAGAGTGGTACAACACTCCCTATAATAAAACCCATGATTTTTCTATCAATGCAAGTTATGAGTTGAATCAGAAATGGAAATTCAATACAAATTTTGTTTTTCAAACGGGTCAACCTACAAATTATCCTGTAGGACAATATGAAATACAAGGTTTAAATGTGCCAATTTATGACGATAATAGTAGGAATTCAGACCGACTCCCATCCTATCATCGATTGGATATATCTGCAACATTAACACCAAGAAAAAACAATAAAAGAAGGTGGAAAGGAGAATGGGTTTTTGGAATTTATAATTTATATGCAAGGCAGAATGCAGCGTCCTTAAACTTTACTCAGAATAGTGAAACGTTAAGAAATGAAGCAACACAAACCTCTATTTTTGGAATGGTACCTTCTGTAACCTATAATTTTAAATTCTAAATCCTCTAGAAATTTTTAAGTACTTTACTCTTATGAAAAATATAAAAATTATTTTCGTTCTATTCATAATGCTTTTTGCAAGTTGCGAAAAAGTGATAGATGTTGATGTGCGTTCTATTGAACCAAAATTAGTAATCGATGCGTCTTTTGAAGTGCTATTTGATGCATTTCCGGTTACAGCAAATACCGTTGTAAAATTAAGATTATCAGCAGATTATTTTGAGACAGAAATTCCAACGGTTACAAATGCTACCGTTTTTTTAACAAGTTTAACAGACAATAGTGTTATTAATTTTTCTGATGCTGATTTAGATGGAAATTATGAACCTATAAATTCATTTATTCCTGCCGATAATGAAGCATATGAATTAACGATTATATTCGAGGGTCAAACTTATAAAGGTAAAGCAGTAAAAATTAAATCTTCGCCTTTACTTAAAGTGATACAAGGCGATAAAACTTTATTTACTGGAAACGAAACGGAAGTTATTGCAACCTTTAATGATCCAATAAATATAGAAAATTATTATTTATTCGATTTTTCTAAAAATAGTTTTTCTATTTTAGAAGATCGTTTTTTTGATGGGGAAATGTATGATATTTCAAACTATTTTAGTGAAGATGAAATAGAATTACCTGAAACAATCACTGTTAGCATGTCTGGAATTTCTAAAAGATATCATACGTATTTCAGAATACTTCAGAGTCAAAGCGGACAAAATAGTGGTGGACCTTTTCAATCTGTTCCTTCCTCTTTGCTAGGAAATATGATAAACACCACTAATGAAAATAATTTTCCTTTGGGATATTTTCATATTTCAGAAACAGACACTTTTACCATCAATTTGATTGAAAAAAAATAAATACTCTTAAAAAGTCTTATTTATAATTGCTGCCTATTTAATTTTAAAACTTCAAATACCTCCAAGGTTTTTTTAAACTTTGAAGGAAAAAACTGTATTTTTGAAATATGAATTTCATAAAAACAACTGAGCAAGATTCAAAATACAACCATCTAGAAAAGATGCCTCTAAACGAGTTATTAATCAATATAAATACCGAAGACAAAACAGTTCCTTTAGCAGTAGAAAAAGCGATTCCACAAATTGAAACCTTAACGAAACAGGTGATCCTCAAAATGCAAAATGGTGGACGGCTTTTCTATTTGGGTGCAGGCACCTCAGGTAGATTAGGAGTTGTTGATGCTTCTGAATGTCCGCCTACATTTGGGGTATCCGACAAACTTGTTGTAGGGATTATTGCAGGTGGAGATATTGCCATTAGAAATGCCGTTGAATTTGCAGAAGATGCTACAAATCAGGGTTGGTTAGATCTACAAAACCATCAAGTTTCAAACAAGGACGTGGTTATAGGAATTGCTGCATCAGGTACAACTCCTTATGTAATTGCTGCTTTAGAAAAATGCAATGAAAACAAAATCTTTACTGGTTGTATCACTTGTAATAAAAACAGTCCCTTATCTGAAGTTTCTCAATTTCCTATAGAAGTAATTGTGGGTCCAGAATTTGTTACCGGAAGTTCTAGAATGAAAGCTGGTACAGCACAAAAGTTAGTATTGAACATGCTTTCTACTGCTACAATGATTCAATTGGGTAAAATAAAAGGAAACAAAATGGTTGATATGCAACTTTCTAATACTAAATTAATAGAAAGGGGAAAAAAGATGTTAGTTAAAGAATTAAATATCGACATACAGGACGCGAGTGAATTATTAATTAAATTTGGGAACGTTAGAAATGCGATTAAAAACTATAAAAATGAGCACTAATTTCGATTTACTAGGAAAAGGTTTGAAGTATTTAGGTGTCTTGATTTTTCTTTTCATTGCCTCACCAATTGCACTTACAATAGGATTTAAAGCATTGAAAAAGTTTGAAAACACCTCGAATGAATACCTATCTTATATTGTTTTATTAGCTGCAGGAATTTTAATAATTTTTACGATTTACTTCGCTTTCAAAACTTTTAAGGTTTTATTAAAAGCGATTTTTAATAATTAATTCGAATGCAAAAACCAGATGGAATCATCATTATTCTTTCCTATCCAGACACAGTTGTAAGACCTGCTTATGGTGAGTTTTCAAGTAAAATCTGGCCATTGTTTGGTGTTGGTGGTAAACATGCTGTACAGGCTGGGCATGCTGCTTTTTTATTAATTAAAAAAGACAGTTCAGAGATTGAGTATTTCGATTTTGGAAGGTATATCACGAGTTTTGGTAAGGGGCGTGTTCGTTCTAAAGAAACAGATCCAGAGCTTTATATACCCGTAAATGCGAAGTTTGAAAAGGGTACGCTAAGCAATCTTAAAGAAATTTTACTTTGGGTAGAAAAGCATCCAGAAAAATCACACGGAGAAGGTCGATTGATTGCAACAATAAATTTTGAAATTAGTTTTAGTAAAGCGAAAAAGAGTATCGAATTACGAATCAATCAGAAAGAAATTCCTTACGGAGCCTTTATAAAAGGGGGAACTAACTGTGCAAGATTTGTGACAGATACGATTATCGATTCTTCAACAGATAAAAAAATAAGATCTCATTTAAAAAAGTCGAACCTTTTTACACCAAGTCCTATTGGAAATGTCATAAAAGGTACATCAACTGATGAAATTTATGAAGTACATCATCAAAAAATTACTTTTTATAAAAATAGATCAATTCTTAAAGAGTATAAAGATTTTTTTCAGAATAAGTTTGAAAGTGAACCCAATTTAATTGGAACAGAATTGCCAAACAAAGAAATTTTTGAATTAAAAAATGGAACTTGGCTGGGTGGAATTGGAAGTGGTGCTTGGTTTACAATTGAAGAAAAGTTAGAAGAAAAATATTTTAAAATTGAAAGGTATACAAGTAGTGGAATTAAGGATTTTGAAGGTTTATTCACAATTACTGATACTGCTTTTAATCATTTAAAAGACTATCAATTCATATATCCTACAAGTTGTAAGGAAGTATTTATTCTACAAAAAAACAAAACATTCCGCTTTCAGAAAAAGGAATAATTCTTTAAATACCTATTTTTTAGGCGTTGTTGGATTATAACCAAACATTGCATCTGGTAACTCAATCCCTAGTTGATAAATAAGATAACCTATAGTTGCATAATGGTGTAGTGCATGGCTTTGCGCTTGCATTAATGCTGCTTTAATTGTATAATTTGCTGTTTCATTACCGAAACCCATATCATCAGAAACTTTAATTATTGTTTGAAAATCTTCTTTTTTTATTTTTTTAAGTTGCTGAATTACAATTTCAAAATATTCAATTCCTACACGTGTTTCTTTTTCAACAGATTCGCTTCTCTCTCTTATAGATAGATCTATAAAATTACTTTCCAATCCATTAAAAATACAAGAAAAAACATCTAAAACATGCCGTATATGGCAACCAATGCTAGAATGATATGGACCTATGGAACTATCAGAATACTCTTCGTCAGAAAGTGTTTTTAATAAATGGAGTCCTTTTTTTAATTTTTTCTCAATGGCATCAATCATACAAATAGTTTTTTTATTTTTTAAAAGTAATAAAAAAAATTATAATTTATAGGCACAAAAAACTAAGTAAACGCAATTAAAAATAGACGAACCTAAAAACAATTTCACAAAGCTTCAATAATTAAAGACATCCTTTTCATTGTTAATATCTTTCTAATACGTTGAGCAGTTTTTGGTTCGAAATGGAACTTTATACTGATAAAAAGAAGATGAATAAGGATTTTTTAACATTGCCGAATCGAATTTCATCTCATGATACTTTTAGAGTGTGTTTTCTATTGTTAAGCAAAGTAAATATAAATACCTATTACAATTGCACAGATGGCAATACCAGTTTGTTTGGTATATTTCCAAGGCGTTATATCTACTTGTTTTGTGTATTCTTGAACAAAAGCCTCTTTTCTTGGTTTTATCTTTCCAACAACTAACATGATTACTACGTTAAATAAAAATAATAGTGCCATAACATCTAAAAAATGTGGATACGCTTGTGCCGCTACCAAAGCTAATTCAACAGTACCTGTAACTCCATTTGCTTTTGCAGATGCTAAAGCAGTTTCAATAAAATATGGCTGCATAAAAAACTGACTGATTATATATAGTAAACACCCAGAAACTAAGCCTATTTTGGCAGCAATTGCTGGTACTCGTTTTGTTAAATAACCAACAATAATAATAGAGAAAATAGGAATACTGTAAATACCATTAATTTCTTGTAAATAATCGAATAGACTTCCTGCATTCGCAATTAATGGTGCAATAAACATTGCTGCAATTGCTAAAATAACTCCAAATGTTTTACCATATTTTACAACTGTTTTTTCATCTGCATCTTTATTAATGTGTTCTTTATAAACATCAATTCCAAAAAGTGTAACGGAACTATTTAAAACACTATTAAATGAACTTAAAATAGCACCAAATAAGACAGCTGCAAAGAAACCAACCCAAGCACCAGGCAATACTTTTCTTACTAATTCTGGATACGCACTATCTACACTTTCTAAATTTCCTTGAAATAAATGAAAAGCAATTAAACCAGGTAAAACAACAATTATTGGTCCTAGTATTTTTATAAATGACGCTAATAATAATCCCTTTTGACCTTCTTTTAAATCTTTTGCTCCTAAAGCTCTTTGTATAATTTGTTGGTTTGTTCCCCAATAAAATAACTGTACTAACATCATTCCTGTAAAAATGGTATAAAATGGTACAGGATCTGTTGGGCCACCCATCGATTTAAATTTATCTGGATTTTCAGTAGTTAATGTATTTAAACCTTCTAAAATACTTCCATCACCAATCATCATTAAACCAAATATTGGAATTAAAATACCTCCAATTAATAATCCAATCGCATTAATAGAATCTGATACTGCAACAGCTTTTAACCCTCCAAAAACAGCATAAATAGAACCAATAATTCCAATTCCCCAGACACAAATCCAAATAGATTGTGTGTGAGTAACACCTAATAATGCTGGCACATCAAACATACCACTAATAGCTAAAGACCCTGAGTATAATATTACTGGAAGTAAAACCACAACGTAACCTGAAAGGAATAAAACGGATGTTAGTGTTTTTGTTGTAACATCGAAACGTTTTGCTAAAAACCCTGGCACTGTTGTTAAACCTCCTTTTAAATATCTAGGTAATAAAAATATCGCTGTAACAACCATTGCAATTGCTGCTAGTGTTTCCCAAACCATTACAGACAACCCACTTTGATAGGCAGCTCCATTTAACCCTATAATTTGCTCTGTAGATAGATTCGTAAGCAATAATGACCCTGCAATTACACCAGCGGTTAAACTTCTTCCTCCTAGAAAATAACCGTCTGAAGATGATTCTTCAGTATTTCTTGTTTTTAAGTATGCGATGACCGCGACAAGTATTGTAAAGCTTAAAAAAGTTACTATTTGCATGATTGTTTTTTTAGTTAATTAGTTATTCTGTTTGAAGAGTAATAATTCTGATGAAGACCTTGAGGCTATTATCAATTTCTTCATTTCATTTACAATAATAGGTTTTTTATAGACAACGTTTGTTATTTCAGAAATATTTTTTGATAAATAATATAATTCATAAGAATCTTTCTTTTTGAATTTATATTATGCCAAATACATTTCCCATTGTCTTGTTGTATCGCTTTAGTATTTCAATAATAGCAGGGGGAGTTTTTTTTAATTTTTTTTCACCTAATAAGATTGATGAAAATGAAATTCCACTAATATCTCTGAAGCCTTTATTTCAGTTGAAATTTCTTATTTTAAAAAATCTAAACAGTATCACTAAAATTATAGTATCGTAATTTTTAGCTTGTTTTATTCCTTAATTTTTGCTCCCAATTCCAAGAAGAACGAATCATTTCTTCTAAACTTTTATCTGCAGTCCAACCTAACTTCTCTTTAGCCAAATCGGTTGAAGCATAGAGTTCTGGTACATCTCCAGCTCTTCTTTCAACTATCTCGTAATTTAACTTTGAATTGGTTACCGATTCAAATGTATGAATTACATCTAAAACAGAAAAACCATTTCCAGTTCCTAAATTAAAGGTCTCAAAAGCGGTTTCTTGTTTTTTATGTATTAACCTTTTTACGGCAATTACGTGTGCTTTTGCTAAATCTACAACATGTATATAATCTCTTATAGGTGTTCCATCTTTTGTTGGATAATCATTTCCATACACCATTAATTTCTCTCTTATTCCAACCGCGGTTTGTGTAATATACGGCATTAAGTTATTGGGAGTCCCACTTGGTAATTCCCCTATTAAACCAGATTCATGTGCGCCTATCGGATTAAAATAACGTAATGAAATGGCTGAAAAAGTAGCGTTCGAATTAATCAAATCATCTAAAATTTCTTCCGCCACTTTTTTTGTATTTCCATAAGAAGAAAAAGGTCTTTGTGTTTCGTTTCTTTCTGTGATTGGTAATTTATTAGGTGTACCATAAACCGTTGCAGATGAGGAAAAAATAAAATTATTAATTCCGTTTTCAATTTGTGAACTGAGAGTATTTAATAATGAATACAAGTTATTCTGATAATATTTAAGTGGATTATTTATAGATTCACCAACTGCTTTATAGGCCGCAAAATGTATAACCGCTTTTGCATCTTTATGACTCTTAAATACTTCATTGGTAATGTCAGCATCTTTTAAATCAATATTTATAAATGTTGGTTTTTTGCCTGTAATTTTTTCAATTCTATCGAGTGTTTCTTCACTAGAATTAGACAAATCGTCTAATATAATAACTTTGTAATTATTTTTAATTAATTCAATTACTGTGTGAGACCCTATATAACCACAACCTCCAGTTACTATTATTTTATCATTCATAAGTATTAACTCTTTTCTTTTAAGTAAGCAAAGCTACAAAATTATATCACACAAAACAACTGGTAGGTACTGGTTGTTTTATGTAAAAATATCATATATTTGTCATCATGGAAATTATATCTTTAGATAAAAAGTTGGGCATACCAAAATACAAACAAATAGTAACTTCTATTGAAGATGCCATTGTTAAACGTATATTTAAAAAAGGAGACAAACTACCTTCTTTAAATAGTATAAAAATCAAACATTCACTTTCTAGAGACACTATTTTAATGGCATTTAATGAGCTTAAAAATCGTGGAATTATCCATTCTGTAGTAGGAAAAGGATATTATGTAAAGAGCGAAGATATTAGTATTTCACAGAAAGTATTTTTACTTTTTGATGAACTAAATTTTTTTAAAGAAGATTTATACAATTCTTTTTTAGAGAATATAGGAAACAATATTCAGGTAGATATATTCTTTCATCATTTTAATCCAATTACGTTTAACAAACTTCTTTCTGATAATGTAGGTGATTATAATTCATATATAATTATGCCTGCAAATTTGAAAAATACTTCAGAAATTATTAAGAAACTACCAAAAGATAAGGTCTATATTTTAGATCAAGTGCATAAGGACTTAACTCAGTATCCTGCGATTTATCAAAATTTTGAAAAAGACATGTATAATGGTCTTTACAAAGGAATTTTTCACTTAAAAAAATACACAAAACTCATCATATTATTTTTAAAAGAAAAACAGCCTCAAGGATTATTAGTTGGATTTAATTTATTCTGTAACCAAAATAATATGGAGCATGAAGTCATTTCATCACTAGAAAATAGAGTTCCAAAAAAGGGCGAAGTATATGTTATTTTAGAAGATAAAAATTTATTGAGAATTATTAAGAAATTCAAAGCATCAGAATTAGTTTTAGCAAAAGACATCGGTATTATTTCTTATAATGACACGCTCTTAAAAGAGGTTGTAGAAGGCGGAATTACCACTATTTCTACAGATTTTAATTTGATGGGAAAACAATTGGCAGAAATAATTAGCAATAACAGACAAATAAGGATCGAAAACCCGAGTAATCTAATTATTAGAAAATCATTATAGCATGTTTACAGTAGAAATGATAATCGAAAATAAGCATTCTTTTATAGAATTGAAAAATAATTTAGGAACTACAAAAGCAAGAATTTCTTTATATTAAGGTGGGAGATTGCAAAGATTGGAATTTAACAGCATTTCAATGATTCAGGAGGAATCAACTTTAAAGTCTAAAGACACTTTTGTTTCCTCAATTTTATTTCCTTTTGCTAATAGAATTTAAACTAAAAATGAATAAAAAGATAGTCAAAGAGGTGCAAAAAAGTTTTATAAGTCATTTTAAAACAAAACCTTTAGTTATTTTTTCTCCAGGTAGAATTAATTTAATTGGGGAGCATACAGATTATAACGAAGGCTTTGTTTTCCCTGCTGCAATTAATAAAGGGATTGCATTAGCAATTCAAAAAAGTAACTCAAAAAAAAGCAGCGTATATGCTTTAAATAAAGATGAAATACATGAGTTTAGTTTGGATGCTATTCAGCCTTTAGAAAATGGAGGTTGGAGAAATTATATTTTAGGTGTTATTGCTGAAATTCAAAAAACAGGAATTGAATTAGAAAACTTTAATATTGTTTTTACAGGAGATATTCCCAGTGGAGCAGGTATGTCATCCTCCGCAGCTATGGAAAACAGTGTTGTTTTTGGGTTGAATGAATTGTTTGATTTAGGTTTTTCTAAACAACAAATGATTTTAATTTCACAAAAAGCAGAACATAATTATGCAGGTGTAAAATGTGGTATTATGGATCAATATGCAAGCATGTTTGGCAAGAAAAAAAGTGGTTTATTATTAGATTGTAGAACTGTAGCGTCGGTGACTTATAAAATAGATTTTAAGAATTACAAATTATTACTAATCAACACAAACGTAAAACATGATTTGTCTGAAAGTGCATATAATGACAGAAGAGCAGTTTGTGAAAAAGTATCTCGTCTTCTAAATATTAATGCACTAAGAGATGCTACTAAAGGTGCTCTTGAGAAGGTGAAAAATGATATTTCTGAAGATGATTATCAGAAATGTTTATACATTATTGAAGAAGATGAACGTGTACAATTATTTTCTAAAGCTATTAAAGAAGAGAATACTGCTGATTTGGGTGCCTATTTATATGAATCTCACAAAGGTTTAAGTAAACAATATAAAGTAAGTTGTAAAGAATTAGATTTTTTAGTGAATAGTACTAAAGAAAATCCAAATATTTTGGGTGCAAGAATGATGGGTGGGGGTTTTGGTGGCTGTACAATAAATTTGATTTTAAAAAGTCAAGCAAAAAAATTTAAAAAAGAAATTTCAAAATCTTATCTAAAAGAATTTAACAAAGAGTGTTCTATATACAGTATAAAACTGTCTAAAGGAACTAGAAAAGTGTAGTATTTAAATCGAAACATAGACCTCACAGACTTTATATTTAATCAAGTTCAGTAAAAGAAACCTGTGAGTTCTTAAATAAAAAAAAAAAAAAGATGAAAACAGATTTACAGGATTATTCGCATAAAAGATTCAATATATTAACAGGCGAATGGGTGTTAGTTTCTCCTCATAGAGCAAAACGACCGTGGCAAGGGCAAAATGAAGAAATCTCCAAAGAAATAAGACCAACTCACGATCCGAGCTGTTATTTATGTGCAAGAAATACCAGAATTAACGGTGAAATAAATCCTAATTATAAAGACGTTTTCGTTTTTACAAATGATTTTGCTGCACTTCAAAAGGATTCTCCTTCATTTAATGTAAACGATGGTTTGTTAAAAGCCGAAAGTGAAACGGGTATTTGTAAAGTGATTTGTTTTAGTCCAGATCATTCTAAAAGTTTGGCAGATATGGCCATAGAAGAAATTACCAACGTTGTAAAAGTTTGGCAAAAAGAATATGCATTGTTAGGCAAAATTGAAACTGTAAATAATGTTCAAATATTTGAAAATAAGGGGGCTGTAATGGGCTTTAGTAATCCGCATCCGCATGGACAAATATGGAGTCAATCAACACTACCAAATGAGGTTATAAAGAAAGATAATCAACAAAAAGAATACTTTACCAAAAATAAAAGTAGTCTTTTAGGCGACTATTTAAGACAAGAATTAACAGCAAAAGAGAGAATCATTTTTGAAAACGATCACTTTGTTGTGCTAACTCCTTTTTGGGCAGTTTGGCCTTTTGAAGTGATGATAGCACCAAAAAAACAATACAAAGATATTACGGAGCTTTCCAATGTTGAAAGTACAGAGTATGCAGAAGCAATTTCTATAATTACAAAAGCCTATGATGCTTTGTTTGAATGTTCTTTTCCGTATTCTTCAGGAATTCATCAAGCGCCTACAAATGGTGAAGAAAATAGCCATTGGCATTTTCATATGAGTTTTTATCCACCTTTATTAAGAAGTGCCACAGTAAAAAAATTTATGGTTGGTTATGAAATGTTTGGAACACCTCAAAGAGATATTACTGCCGAACAAGCTGCTAAGCGATTGAGAGATTTGGTTAATTCTAAAGATTAAAAAGTTGTTTTTTTGTTTATGCTAAAAATTTTACTTTAAGATAAATAACCTACTATGTCAAAGAGAAAAAATAGACATAAGTAACCATCACTTTTGAATAATGCTGGTGTTTTTATATTTCTTGATTAGAAATTCGAAAAATAATAGTGTTTATGAAACAAAAATATAGCACCTAAAAAATACGATAAAACGAAAAAGAGGAAATAAAATTTGATAGCTTAACAGTTAAAAGCCTCATTTCTTATAGAAATGAGGCTTTTAATCTTTAAAGAATCTGAAAATATTATCGAATTAACTTCTTATATTTAATCCGTTTTGGCATTAAATCTCCACCCAAACGGTTCTTTTTATTTTCTTCATAATCGGAAAATGATCCTTCAAAGAAATACACTTCACTATTACCTTCAAAAGCTAAAATATGTGTACAAACCCTGTCTAAAAACCATCTATCGTGACTAATAACGACCGCACAACCTGCAAAATTTTCTAGACCTTCCTCTAAGGCACGTAGTGTGTTTACATCTAAATCATTTGTTGGCTCATCTAAAAGTAACACGTTTCCTTCTTCTTTTAGTGTCATCGCTAAATGCAATCTGTTTCGTTCTCCTCCAGAAAGTGTATTTACTTTCTTATTTTGTTCACTCCCAGAAAAGTTAAATCGGCTTAAATAAGCTCTTGAGTTTACCTGCTTTCCTCCCATCATTACCAAATCTTGTCCATCAGAAAAGTTTTCCCAAATTGTTTTATCGGGATTAATGTCCGAATGTGCTTGGTCTACATAGGCAATTTTAGCAGTTTCACCAACATTAAAGTTCCCCTTATCTGCTGCTTCCTCACCCATAATCATTTTAAAAATTGTGGTTTTTCCTGCTCCATTGGGACCAATAATACCAACAATTCCTGCTTGTGGAAGGTTGAATTCTAAATTTTCATATAATAATTTATCTCCAAAAGCTTTCGAGACTCCACTTGCTTCAATAACGTTCGTTCCTAACCTTGGACCATTTGGAATATAAATCTCCAATTTCTCATCAACTTGCTTTTGGTCTTGACTCATTAATTTGTCATAATTTTTCAAACGAGCTTTTTGCTTTGTTTGACGACCTTTTGCTCCTTGTCTAACCCAATCTAACTCGCGTTCTAATGTTTTTTGACGTTTAGAAGCTGTTTTACTCTCTTGTGCCATTCTTTGAGATTTTTGATCTAACCAAGAAGAGTAATTTCCTTTCCAAGGAATTCCTTCTCCCCTGTCTAACTCAAGAATCCAACCAGCAACATTATCTAAGAAATAGCGATCATGCGTAACCGCAATAACAGTTCCTTTATATTGAGCTAAATGGTGCTCTAACCAATGTACCGACTCTGCATCCAGGTGGTTGGTTGGTTCATCTAACAATAAAATTTCTGGTTCTTGTAATAACAATCTACACAAGGCAACACGCCTTTTTTCTCCACCAGAAAGTACGCCAATTTTTTTATTAGAATCTGGCGTTCTTAACGCATCCATTGCTATTTCTAATTTGGTGTCTAATTCCCAAGCATTCGCAGCATCGATTTTATCCTGCAATTCTGCTTGTTGTGCCATGAGTTTTTCCATCTTATCTGCATCAGAATAGACTTCTTCCAAACCAAATAGGTCATTTATTTTGTTGTATTCATCTAAAATTGCAACTGTTGCTGCAACGCCTTCTTTTACGACTTCTAAAACTGTTTTTTCAGGGTCTAATTGTGGTTCTTGTTCTAAGTAACCTACATGATAACCAGGTGAAAAAGTAACATCCCCTTGAAAATTTTTTTCTGCACCAGCAATAATTTTTAATAAGGTTGATTTTCCAGATCCATTCAAACCTAGAATTCCAATTTTTGCTCCGTAGAAAAAACTTAAATAAATATCTTTTAAAACTTGTTTTCCTGTAGACTGATAGGTTTTTGAAACCTTATTCATCGAAAAGATTACTTTCTTATCGTCGCTCATTTGTATTATTTTATTAAAAAGTTGAAAATTAAAAACTGAAAGAATTACTTAAAGTTATAGAATGCTATTAATGAAAGTGTCATTTTCTTTAAACTCTACCTTTAAGTGCATTAAACACCCAAGCTATCGCAAAAAAACCAGCACCAACTGTTCCAAAACCCCAGCCAGCAACTTCATCATATTTGAAGCCTCCCATTAACATTAATATTACACCCATCAATAACATTAACATGGTTGCCCACCCCAATACTGTATTTTTATTCATTCCCATAATTCGTAATTGGTTTTTTAATTAATTTGCAAATATCGGCATTTAATTGGTACTGTCAAATTATAGGTTTGGTAAAAAGTGTTTAAAATTGGTTGGTTGTAAAGTAGTTTTTTAATGATTCATTATTTAATTTCTAGCAAGCTTTCGTAAAGCGACCCACTGTTTCATTTTTTCTCTAGAATCGCAAGCAGGATAGCCTAGAACTGTTTTTCCCGCTTCAACATCTGCAATAACTCCAGAACCTGCACCTACTTTTGCGCCAGAGTGAATGGTTACATGGTCTTTGATAGAGGCACTGCCACCAATAATAACACCATCTCCTAAAGTCACTGAGCCTGCCAACCCACTATTCCCTGCCATAATACAGCTTCTTCCTAATACAGAATTATGACCAATTTGCACTAAATTATCAATCTTACATCCATCACCTAAAATAGTTGCACTAAATTTACCACGATCAATACAAGAATTCGCTCCTACTTCAACAGCATTACCAATCACAACATTACCAATGTGCTTTACTTTTACCAAATGGCTACCATCATTACTAGGTCGATATCCGAAACCATCAGCACCAATGCTAACATTTGCATGAAAAATACACTGATTTCCAATTTTACTTCGTTCTCTAATCACAGTACCAGACCAAACAACAGTTTCATTTCCAATCGTCGCATCATCAAAAATAGACACATTCGGATAAATTATTACTTGTTCCCCCAGTACTACATTTCTACCAATATATGAATGTGCACCAATTTTACACCCTTTACCTAATTTTGCAGTTGAATCTATAACTGCTGTAGGATGAATATCTGTCTCAAAATAAGGGGATTCTGGTTCAAAAGCATCTAACAAAATGGCCATTGCTAAAGCTGCGTTTTTCACTTTTATAAATGCCTTTCCTTCTCCTGGTAAAATTTTTATACCTTCGTAAACAATTGCTAAACTTGCGTCAGAACTTTCCCACAGACTCGCATATTTAGAATTTTCAATAAAAGTGACATTCCCTTTTATAGCAATTTCAATTTGTTCTGGAGCGTGAATTTTATCCTTACAATTACCTATTTGCTCACCCTTTATAAGTGATGCTATTTCTTCAATAGAGAATAATTTCATGTGTATATTTTATATTTCTATAAAAATACTGTTTTATTTTAAAACCCAAATTTGATTGGTGCTTTTTTAATTAAATAATTACAATTTTGCTGCCAATCTTGCTCCTTGATTTATAGCTCTTTTTGCATCTATTTCTCCTGCAAAATGGGCACCGCCAATTACATGTACTTTTTTACCTGCATCCAATAAAGGTTGATACAACTCTTTATAAGAGGTTTGTCCTGCACAAATAATAATGTTATCAACTTCTAAAATTTTTGCTTCTTCGTTTTGAGTATAATGCAAACCTTGGTCGTCAATTTTAGTATAAGCAACTTCTGCAATAAACTGAACTTGTTTCTTTTTTAAAGTAGATCGGTGAATCCAACCCGTAGTTTTTCCAAGATTTCCGCCAAATTTCCCTTTACTCCTTTTAAACATAAAAATTGTCCTCGATGAAGCTTTAAAGGCTGGCTGAACGTTTTCTATGCCTGCTCGTGATTTGAATGTTTTATCGATTCCCCATTCTTTTAACCAAGCATCAATATTTTGAGAAGTTACGACTCCTTCATGTGTTAAGTATTCTGAAACGTCAAACCCAATTCCTCCTGCTCCGATTACTGCAACTCTTTTTCCTACCGGTTTTTTATGCTTTAAAACATCAATATAACTCAATACTTTTTCATGATTGATTCCTTCAATATTTACTTCTCTTGGTTTAATTCCAGTGGCAACGATAATTTCATCAAAATTGGCCTCTTTTAAATCGGTCAGAGAGACCGTATTATTTAATTTTACGGCAACATTGTGGATTTCAATTTGTCTTGTAAAATACCGCAAGGTTTCATAGAATTCTTCTTTACCAGGAATTTGTTTTGCAATATTAAACTGACCACCAATTTCTTTATCTGCATCAAATAAGGTTACGACATGCCCTCTTTGTGCTGCTATTGTTGCCGCTGCCAACCCAGCAGGTCCTGCACCAATTACAGCAATTTTTTTCTTATTTTCTGTTGGATAATAATTCAATTCTGTTTCGTGACAAGCTCTTGGATTCACCAAACAACTTGCTACTTTTTGTTGAAAAACATGGTCTAAACACGCCTGATTACAACCAATACAAGTATTGA
Organism: Polaribacter sejongensis; assembly: GCA_949545755.1. Classification (GTDB taxonomy): domain Bacteria; phylum Bacteroidota; class Bacteroidia; order Flavobacteriales; family Flavobacteriaceae; genus Polaribacter; species Polaribacter sejongensis_A. The sequence goes on from CATITK010000119.1 coordinate 20,426, forward strand.
TTTCATCTGATTTTTCTTGCGCTGCTTTGTTTACCCATTCTGAATCTGCTAAAAATGGACGTGCCATAGAAATCATATCAGCATCTCCTTCTGATAATATTTTTTCTGCAGTTTCAGGCATATTTATTCTATTAGAAGTTATCAAAGGAATTGACAATTCTTCTTTCATTTTTTTAGTTACCCAAGTAAACGCCGCTCTTGGAACTGAGGTTGCAATCGTTGGAATTCTAGATTCATGCCATCCAATCCCAGTATTTATTAGCGTTGCGCCTGCTTTTTCAATCTCTTTTCCTAATTGAACAACTTCTTCCCAAGAACTACCATTTTCTACCAAATCTAACATTGATAATCTGTAAATAATAATAAAATCTTCCCCAACAGACTGCCTTGTTTGTTTAACTAACTCAATAGGCAAACGCATTCGGTTTTCATAGGCTCCTCCATAACGATCCGTTCTTTTGTTCGTTCTTTTTACGATAAATTGATTGATTAAATATCCTTCTGAACCCATGATTTCAATACCATCATAACCAGCAGTTTTAGCAAGTTTTGCACAGTTTACGAAATCACGAATGGTTCTTTTGATGCCTGACTGCGTTAATTTAAATGGTTTAAAAGGTGTTATTGGAGACTTAATTTTTGAGGGTGCTACATTAAAAGGATGGTATCCATAACGACCAGAATGTAAAATTTGCATACAAATCTTCCCACCTTCTTTATGAACTGCTTCCGTGATTTTTTGATGCTGTATGGCGTGTTTCTTAGAAGACATTCTTGCTGCAAAAGGACCTGTCCATCCTTGAATATTTGGCGAAATCCCACCAGTTACAATAAGCCCTACTCCTCCTTTTGCTCTTTCTGAATAATAGGTAGCAATTTTGTCAATTCCATTTTTTTCTTCTTCTAAGCCAGTATGCATAGAACCCATTAAAATTCTGTTTTTAAGAGTAGTAAATCCTAAATCCAAAGGCTCAAAAATGTGTTTGTATTTCATAATTATATGGAATGAATTTATTATGCACGCATAATACTTTGCAATATATGCTTATTTGTTGAAAATAAAAAACCTCAAAAGAGATGATTCTTTGAGGTTATATTTTATCGAAGGATGCATATTACATCGGCACTTCTATCAATAATAATTCAGAACTAGATGCTGTTGTAATATGAAAGCTTTCAGCCTCATAAATCCCAACAGCATCTCTAGTCGTTAATTTAGTTGTATCAATTTCAAAATCACCAGATATATTCATGATATAAACTCCATGATTTTTAGATTTTAATTGATATTCAAAACTTTTATTTTCATCTAAATCAATTCTTGAAACTTGTGCATCTTGATGAATCTTCAAACTATTTTTATCATCAGAATGAAAAGAACTTACGAGTATTTGTAATTTATTTTCTCTCTCAATAATTTTAAATTCTTTTTGATCATATCTGGGTACTACTCCATTCTTTTCAGGAATTATCCAAATTTGAAATAAACTTAAATGTTCCTTTGAAGAACCATTAATTTCTGAATGTTGCACACCAGTACCTGCAGACATTACTTGAACTTCTTCAGGTAAAACAGGAATCCAATCGTTTGCCATATTGTCTTTATGTTTTAAAACACCTTTTAATGGAATTGTAATAATTTCCATATTATCATGCGGATGTGTTCCAAAACCCATATTTGGTGCAATTAAGTCATCATTTAAAACTCTTAATGCTCCAAATTGTAATCTATTGGTATCATAAAAATTTGCAAAACTAAACGAATGGTTTGCTTGTAACCATCCATGATTTGCAGATCCTCTTGCTGCTGCTCTATGAATTATTTTTTTCATAATTATCTTATTCTGTCTAATAAATCACTCAATATTATTGCTTCTTCTTCTGATAAATTTTCTAAAAAAGAAGCTGTTTTATTCTTATCTATTTTTATCAATAATTCTAGTCCTAACTTTGTGATTTTCACATAAACAACTCGCTTATCATATTCACAACGTTTTCTTTTAATTAACTTTTTATCACACAATTTGTCCATTAATCGGGTTGCATTAGGAGCTCTTTCTATCATTCTATCTTTTACAATTTGCACTTTAATTTCATCTTTTGCGCCCCGTAATATTCTTAAAATATTATATTGTTGTGGCGAAATTCCATAAGGTTTAAAAAAGTCGTTTTCCTTACTACTTAACCAATTGGAAGTGTATTTTATATTGATTAACGCCTTTATTTTATTATTTACAAATGTAGAATTGATGTCTTTAGAAATATCTCCCATTAGTTGTTATTTGGTGATTGGGGTTTATGCTTTTCATGAACTTGAGTATCATAAAAATTAACACATTTTATTGATGTACAGAATTTTCAAATTGAATTACTTGTGCTTTTAAACTAGTGCACAAATTTAGGTTTATAATTTTACCCTCTTTAAAATTATCGTAAAAATTAGGTAAAGAAAAATCGGCTATAATATTGCCTCCCATATATGGGAATCCACTTTTTGCTATTGCTAAAACATTGGCTCCTCCTCTACTTCCTGGAGATGTTGCCATAACAATCATTGGAATGTTATTCCATAATTTTTGTGTTATTCTTGAAGACCAATCATAAATATTCTTAAAAACGGCAGCAAAATTGCCATTGTGTTCTGCTAACGATAAAATAATTCCATCTGAATTATGAATAATTTTCAAAAAATCAGAGGCTCTTTTTGGAATTCCATTAACTGATTCTTCGTCGACTCCGAATAGTGGAACTATAAAATCATTTAAATCTAAAATGACTACTTCTACATTTTCTAATAAACTTGAAGTATAAATTGCTAATTCTTTATTGATTGAGTTTTTACTATTGCTACCAGCAAATACTACGATATTTTTCATTCATAAGTGTTTTAGTTTCTAAGTACATTTATTGATTAATTTTTGATTGAATTTCGGTTGCTCCTTTTATCATTTTTGCAACGGGACATTTACCAGCAATTACCAACAGTCTTTTTCGTTGGTCTTCAGTAATGTCTTTTTCAAAAGAAATTTCTTCTTCCAACCATTTTTTTATTCCTTTGGGAGTTAATGCTTCTTTTTGAAAAACATTAACTGTTATTTTACCAACATCCCAACCTTTTCTTTCTGCATACATTCTTAGAGTGATAGATACACAACCTCCAACTGCTGTTAATAAATATTCGACTGGAGTTGGCCCATTATTATCGCCTCCAGAGGCAACGGGTTCGTCAATTACTAAAAAATGATTTCTTGTTTTCACTTCTGCTAAGTAGTTTTTAGTTGTTAAAACTACTTCAGCGTTTTTTGTGTTAGCCATTTGAAATTTTCTTTTGAGTAGTATAAGAAATAAGCAAAAGAACCATCGCCACTACAGCTCCCATTTGTTCTCCGTCTCCAATCATTACATGGGCAAAAAAAGCAAGTATAAATGCAAAGGAAAAACCCGCGTAAGCCCATTCTTTGATTACGCTAGAGCCAAAAAACCATAAAGCTACTAAACCTAATAACTTTACAATTGCATACGGATATATAATATAGGTTGGATACCCAAAACTGGTAAACATTTTTGCTACCTCTTCATGGTTAAAGAAATACATTGCTGCAGAAAAAAGTATTAATAAACTTAATAAGCTTGTTGTGATGTAATAAACAATTTTATTTGTTTTCATCTTTAATGATTTTTTAGTTTAAATCAAATTTACACTATAAATTTATATTTACCAAGGAAAATAAATTCAAGAAAATATTTTAAATAGGTTTGAGAGTAAACTCAACATTCTATTGGATCTTAAAAACCATCACAAACAAACCCCACTCAAAAAAGGGGTATTTGTTCCTATTAAGGAAGTAATTGCCAAATAGGAATTTTTAAAGTAGGTAGGATAAACACCTTATCATCTCTTATACCTATGATTTAGAAGAAAAAATCAGGAACTTTGTAATTATTAATTACGAATTGGTAATTAATAATTAATTTAGCAGAAATTAAGAAATAAATTTTCCATGGACTTAAACTTCAATAAAAATGAAGATTACAACAAATTACTAGTATCCGATTTGCGTAGACGTTTTGCAAAAGTAAAATTAGGAGGTGGTCAAAAAAGAATAGACAAACAACACAAGAAAGGGAAAATGACTGCCAGAGAAAGAGTTGACTATCTATTAGATGCCAATTCCAAATCTATAGAAATTGGTGCTTTTGCAGGGGAAGATATGTATGCTGAACATGGAGGTTGTCCTTCAGGAGGCGTTGTTGTGAAAATTGGTTACATTAAAGGAAAACAATGTATTGTTGTTGCTAATGATGCTACTGTAAAAGCTGGAGCTTGGTTTCCAATTACCGGAAAAAAGAATTTGCGTGCGCAAGAGCTATCGATAGAAAACAAATTACCCATCATTTATTTAGTGGATTCTGCTGGCGTTTATTTGCCATTACAAGATGAAATTTTTCCAGACAAAGAACATTTTGGGCGCATTTTCAGAAATAATGCGATCATGAGTAGCATGGGAATTACTCAAATTTCTGCAATTATGGGAAGCTGTGTTGCAGGAGGTGCTTATCTCCCAGTTATGAGTGATGAAGCTATCATTGTAGACAAAACAGCGAGTATTTTTTTAGCAGGAAGTTATTTAGTAAAAGCGGCTATTGGAGAAGCTATTGACAATGAAACTTTGGGGGGCGCAACAACACATTGTGAAATTTCTGGCGTAACAGATTACAAAGCCAAAGATGATAAAGATGCTTTAGACAAAATTAAATTCATCGTGGATAAAATTGGTGATTATGATAAAGCTGGTTTTAGTAAAACGACCGCATTTCGACCAAAAGAGAATGAAGAAGATATTTTTGGAATTCTTCCAAAAGAAAGAAACGCACAATATGACATGTTAGAAATTATCAAACGTTTAGTTGATAATTCTGAATTCGAACAGTACAAAGAAGGATATGGACAAACCATCATAACTTGCTATGCAAGAATTGATGGCTGGGCAGTTGGTATTGTTGCAAATCAGCGAAAATTGGTGAAAACTAAAAAAGGAGAAATGCAATTTGGTGGGGTTATTTACAACGATTCTGCTGATAAGTCTACGCGTTTTATCGCAAATTGTAATCAAAAAAAAATACCTTTAGTTTTCTTACAAGATGTTACTGGCTTTATGGTTGGTAGTAAGTCTGAACATGGTGGAATTATAAAAGATGGTGCAAAAATGGTCAATGCTGTCAGTAATTCAGTGGTTCCAAAATTCACGATTATTATTGGTAATTCCTATGGAGCAGGAAATTATGCCATGTGTGGCAAAGCTTATGATCCAAGATTAATTGTTGCATGGCCAAGTGCTGAATTAGCGGTAATGAGTGGTAATTCCGCTGCGAAAGTTTTATTACAGATAGAAACTACTTCCTTAAAAAAACGTGGAGAAAAAATAACTCCTGAAAAAGAAGCTGAATTATTTGATAGAATAAAATCGCGCTATGACAAACAGATATCTCCCTACTATGCCGCTGGAAGAATCTGGACAGATGCTGTTATTAACCCCTTAGATACCAGAACTTGGATTTCTATGGGAATTGAAGCTGCAAACCACGCCCCTATTGAAAAAGATTTTAATTTAGGAGTTTTACAGGTTTAAAATTGTAGAACAACTTACTAATTTTTACATTTGTAATTATAATAATTTTACACAAAACAAGCATTCGAAATGGGGAGAGCATTTGAGTTTAGGAAAGCAAGAAAGATGAAACGCTGGTCTGCAATGGCAAAAACCTTTACTAGAATTGGTAAAGATATTGTTATGGCCGTAAAAGAAAGCGGTCCAAATGCGGAAACAAATTCTCGTTTGCGTGCAGTAATTCAGAATGCGAAGGCTGCAAACATGCCAAAAGAGAATGTTGAACGCGCCATAAAAAAAGCAACAGATAAAGACACCGCAAACTATAAAGAAGTTCTTTTTGAAGGCTATGCGCCTCATGGAATTGCAATTCTTTTAGAAACTGCTACCGACAATAATAATAGAACCGTAGCAAACGTTAGAGCTTGTTTTAATAAATGTGATGGAAACTTAGGAACTTCAGGTTCTGTTGTTTTTATGTTTGACCACACTTGCAATTTCACGATTAAAAGGGAAGACATTACAATGGACATGGAAGATTTAGAATTGGAGTTAATCGATTTTGAAGTGGAAGAAGTATTTGATGATGAAGAAGGAATTATTATTTATGCTCCTTTTGAACAATTTGGAGCCATACAGTCTTTCTTTGAAGAAAACAATGCAGAAATTTTATCTTCCGGTTTTGAAAGAATACCGACCACCACGACAAAATTAAACGAAGCGCAACAAGCAGATGTCGAAAAATTGTTAGAAAAATTAGAAGAGGACGATGACGTTCAAAATGTCCACCACTCCATGTTGATGGAACAGTAAACCTTAAATAAATAGAAAACTAAAATAAATCATTACTAACTTAAATTAAAATCATGTTTAAAATTATCCCCCTAATTACGCTCGCAGTATTATTTATTACAAGTACTTATGCGCAAAAAGAAATAGATTTTGTAAACTACAAAAACTCTCAAGACATTAACTTCTTTAAAAAAATTAAAAATAGGACTTTAGTAAAAGAGTACGAGACTCAAAGTGGAAACGCTATTAAAGTTGGTGACACTGTTGTTCTTGGTAATCCAACGTCTGTAGAAATGTCTACAAGAACAACCTCTGGAAGTTATGGAGGCACTGCAAGAGGTGGTGTATCATCCTCTAGAAGTACTACAAAAAAGACCTATGAGTTTATACAAATGGGAAAATCTTCAGGTTTCAGTTCTATGATGGTCTCTATGGGTGGTAACTCTTCATCAATGGCGAATAACTCTTTTAAAAACACACGTGTTATTGTAAAAGAAATTAAAGCATATCACAGAGGAAGTAAAAAGAAACCTTTGTATTTCATTATGGTATTAGGTGAAGTTAACGGAAGAGCTTTTGGACTCAATAAATACCTAAGCGTTATGGATACAGAATTGGCCTTAGAGTCTGGAGAAGTACTCTTAAAAAACAGAAAGAAAACAAGACCAGAAGCAATTAAGGAACTAAGAGAAGCAAAAGAATTATTGGAAATTGATATGATTTCTAAAGAAGAATTTGAAAAGTTGAAAAAAGAATTGGGAGCAATTATCAGAGGTAATTAATCTTAATAAAGACCAACACTTAAAATAAAGAAGAAACCAGCGTCTAGAGACGCTGGTTTTATTTTATATGATTTTTAATTATCGAATTAAATGCTTCTTGATCTTCTAAAAATGAGGTTTGGATTCCTAAAAAAGAAAGCTCTTCTAGCCTACTTTCTAATCGAACATAATCTTTTTCTGTAGTTAAAATAAACTTTTCTGAGGAATGTAAACCAAGATACTCTTCTTTAATTTTTGCTATCTCGTTGTTCGTAAAGTGATGATGATCTGGAAATTTCAAATGCTTAAAATTTACTTTATTTTCAATTAAAAAAGACAAAAGTGGTGTGGGATTTGCAATGCCAGTAATTAATAAAACGGCATAGTTTTTTAAATCATCAACTAAAATAGTCTTGCTTCCAGAAGTTTCTTTATTGTAAGAAATAACAGTGAAAAATACCTTCTTATTGTATTTTTTAAGTCGCTCAATAATTTTATGTTTCGCTACTTCTGTTAAATTTATTGGACATTTGGTGACTAAAATTACGTCTGCTCTGCTTGCTCCTCTCCTACTTTCTCTTAAATTCCCTGTCGGCAATAAAAAATCATTCGAAAATAAAGTGTCATATTTCGTCAATAAGATATACAAACTTCCTTTTATTTTTCGGTGTTGATAAGCATCGTCCAACAAAATAACTTCAGGAGATTTCTCTGCAATCAATTTAGTAACTCCTTGAACTCTATCTGCAGCAACTGCTACAGAAATTTTATTAAATTTTTTAAAATATTGTAAAGGCTCATCACCTACATCCTCAGCTGAATGCAATGCATTTAACAATATAAAACCTGCTGTTTTACGTTTGTATCCTCTACTTAAAACGGAGGTCTTAAACGAGTCTTTTAACAAGCGGATTAAATATTCAATTTGCGGGGTTTTCCCCGTTCCACCAATACTTAGATTGCCAACAACAATTACGGGAGTTTTAAATGAGGTTTGCTTAAAAATTCCAACATCAAAAAAGAAGTTACGAATTGTTGTAACAACGTCATAAATAATAGCAAACGGATATAATAAAAAACGTAGAAATTTCATCTACACGAAAATAAGTTATTTTTATGGAATGATGAATAGAAAATGTTAACTTTGGATTTCGATATCGCTATTTTATGATTATAAAGGACATTACAAATTACTTAGAAGAATTAGCTCCCCTAAACTATGCGGAAAATTTTGATAACGTTGGCTTATTGGTTGGCAGTTATGCTACGACCGTTTCTGGAGTTTTAGTAACCTTAGACACTTTAGAGGAAACTGTATCGGAAGCAATTGCTAAGAATTGTAATTTAATTGTTAGTTTTCACCCTATTATTTTTGAAGGTTTAAAAAAGCTAAATGGCAATTCTTATGTTGAGCGTGTCGTTTTAAAAGCAATAAAAAATGACATTGCTATTTATGCTACTCACACAGCGTTGGATAATTCTAAAAAGGGAGTTTCAGCAAAAATGTGTGAAGTTTTAGGATTAAAAAACACTAAAATTTTAATTCCAAAAAAAGGGATCATTAAAAATTTAACGACTTATGTACCCAATAAAAGTGCTACTATTTTAAGAAACGCTCTTTTTGAGGTGGGAGGTGGAAACATTGGAAATTACGATCAATGCTCTTTTAGCAGTGTTGGTGAAGGAACTTATCGAGGAAATGAAAATGCTGATCCCGTTTTGGGTGAAAAAGGAAAACTTCATACAGAGAAGGAAACTCGAATTAGTGTTGTTTTTGAAAGTAAAAATGAAGCCGCAATTTTAAAATCTCTAAAAGAGCACCATCCTTATGAAGAAGTTGCCTACGAAATAACGACGACAGAAAACATACACCAAGATATTGGTATGGGAATGCTTGGTGAGCTTCCATCAGAAATGGATGAAACAGCCTTTCTTTTGTATTTAAAGAAAAAAATGAACACGGACTGTGTACGTCATTCTAATTTTATCAATAAAAAAATAAAAAAAGTAGCGGTTTTAGGTGGAGCAGGAAGTTTTGCTATTTCCAATGCAAAAGCAGCTGGAGCAGACGCCTACGTGAGTGCTGATTTTAAATATCATGAATTTTTTAAAGCTGAAAGCCAACTTCTTTTAGCAGATATTGGTCATTATGAGAGCGAACAGTTTACAAAAAACCTTTTGGTTGATTATCTTACGAAAAAATTTAGTAATTTTGCAGTCATTTTATCAGAAAAAAGTAC
>CATITK010000120.1 GCA_949545755.1 Polaribacter sejongensis
AGGACTTATTAAATTATTCGCAATCCTTTTTGGATTAGTGAGTTTATATCAATTATCATTTACATTTTTAGCAAACAAAGTTGAAGAAGATGCTGTAAGCTATGCAACAAGTAAAGGAGTCGAAATTGATGCAAGGCAGAAAGCTACTTTTGAAAGAAAGTATTTAGACAGTGTTGCCAACATAGAAGTTATTGATTTAGGTATCACAACATATACCTACAATGACTTAAAAGACAAAGAAATGAATCTTGGTCTCGATTTGAAAGGTGGTATTAATGCTATATTACAAGTTTCTGTAAAAGAAGTTTTAAAAAGCTTATCAAACGATTCTAAAAATAATGTTTTCAATGAAGCAATTCTAGCAGCAGACAAAGCACAGAAAAGTGATACTGCAAATTATTTAGACTTATTCTTTCAAGAGTTTGAAAAAATTGCGGGAACCACAAAGTTAAGTGATCCTTCTATTTTTGGAACAAAAGCTTTGAGCGAAAAAATTACTTTTGATGAGGCAAATGTAACTGTTAAGGAAACGATACAAGAAGAAATTAATAGTTCAATTATTACGACTCTTGAAGTTTTGAGAAGTAGAATTGATAAGTTTGGTGTTTCTTCACCAAAGATTCAACGAATTGGAAATTCAGGTAGAATTCAAATTGAATTACCTGGAGCAAAAGATATTGGACGTGTTACAAAGTTAATTACAAGTAAAGCGGAATTACAGTTCTGGGAAGTGTACACAAATGCAGAGGTTCAAAATTACTTTTTTGCTGCGAACGGAAAAGTAGCAGAGCTTTTAAAAGAGAACATTGTAGAAGAAGTAGAAGATCCTTCTGAAAAAGATGATATTGATGATTTATTAGGGGAAACGAAAGATTCAACTAGTGTCAATCAGAAAAATCTTTTTAGCTATTTATTTCCTAACGTAGCACAATCGCAACAAGAACTAAGTTCTTTAGTTGCGCAAGCGAAGGTTTTAGATACTGCAACTGTAAATGACTTGTTAAAAAGGAAAGAAGTTAAAGCTTTATTACCAAAAGAATTAAAGTACGTTAAATTTTTATGGGATTACAAATCCAATAAAGGTACAGATGGATCAGATTTAATTGGTTTATATGCTATTAAAGGAAGTCGAAATGGCAAAGCTACTATTGAAGGAGATGTTATTTTAGATGCCGGACAAGAGTTTGATCAATTGAACAAACCTGTTGTTAGTATGACCATGAATAGTTCAGGAACAAAGCAATGGGCAAAAATGACCGCAGATAATGTTGGGAATTTTGTAGCAGTAGTTTTAGACAACTACGTATACACTGCACCTTCTGTAAACCAAGCAATTACTGGAGGAAATACACAAATTTCTGGAGGCACAATGACAATTGAAGAAGCAGATGATATTTCTACTGTTTTAAAAGCAGGTAAATTACCCGCTGCTGCAAGAATGATTCAAGCACAAATAGTAGGTCCTTCTTTAGGACAAGAAGCAATTGATGCCAGTTTCATCTCTTTTGGATTGGCCATTTTATTGGTGTTACTTTGGATGATTTTATACTATGGAAAAGCAGGTGTGTATGCAGATATTGCTTTAGTAGTTAACATTTTATTTATCTTCGGTATTCTAGCTTCTTTCAGCGCGGTGTTAACATTGCCTGGTATAGCAGGTATTATATTAACCATTGGTATGTCTGTTGATGCGAACGTAATCATCTTTGAAAGAATTAAAGAAGGATTATTTAAAAAGAAAGGTTTAAAACAATCTATAGATGAAGGATTCTCTGTAAAAGGAGCTTTGTCTGCAATTATTGATGCAAACATTACCACCTTATTAACAGGAATTATTTTATATGTTTTTGGAACAGGACCTATTAAAGGTTTCGCGTTAACATTAATGATTGGTATCGCTACCTCATTATTTACTGCTGTATTTATTACACGGATCTTAATCGACAGCGCTGTTCATAAAAACGCTAGCTTACCCTTCAATACATCTATTTCTAAAGGATGGTTCCAAAACATTAACATGGAGTTCTTAAGAAAACGTAAAATTGCCTATGTAATTTCTGGTGCAATTATTGTTGCAGGTATTGTTTCAATTTTCTCTATCGGATTAAAACAAGGGGTTGACTTTAAAGGAGGTCGTTCTTATGTTGTTCGTTTTGACCAAACAGTAAATGCTACAGATGTTGCAGGATCATTAAAAGAAGTATTTGGTACTGCTCCAGAAGTAAAAACATACGGACAAGACAATCAATTAAAAATCACAACTGTTTATCAAATTGAAGAAGAAGGTTCAGAAGTAGATGAGCAAGTTCAAAATGCGTTATTTACAGGATTAAAAACCTATTTAGGAGCTACAACTTACGAAAACTTTAAACCAGGTTTTGAAAAACAAGGCGCTGGTGTAATGAGTTCAATCAAAGTAGAGCCAACTATAGCAGATGACATTAAAACATCGGCATTGTATGCCGTTTTTGGCTCTTTATTAATTGTATTCTTATATATATTACTACGTTTTAGAAAAGTATCTTTCTCTATTGGAGCTGTTATTGCAGTTTTCCATGATGTATTAATTGTATTAGGTATCTTCTCAATTACTTATAACTTTATGCCTTTTGATATGGAAATTGGACAATCCTTTATTGCGGCAATACTAACAGTAGTAGGGTACTCTCTAAATGATACCGTGGTCATTTTTGATAGAATTAGAGAATTCTCAAGAGCACATAAAGACTGGAAATATAGTGAAGTAGTAGACAAAGCATTAAGTTCAACTTTAGGAAGAACTATAAACACCTCTTTAACAACATTGTTTGTAATGGTTGTAATCTTCTTATTTGGAGGAGACTCAATTAAAGGGTTTATGTTTGCACTGATTATTGGTGTGGCTGTTGGTACGTATTCATCATTATTTGTGGCAACACCAATTATGTATGATACCTCTAATAAAGAAGAAAATAGAAAATAAATTTATTTATAAACAAATTAAAACCGTTTTCTTGTGTTGGACTTGGTTCAGTATACCATAAGAAAACGGTTTTTTTATCTTACAAGGTTTTATAAATAAGACCTATATATTTGTCGCAAAAGTAAAGGTCTATAATAGCCTCTAATAAGATGTTCAATTAGCTGAATTTTTACAACATTAAGCTATTTGTTAGCCCTAAAACTAAAGAAAAGAAACCTAATAGAGTTAGTTGATAATAAATAATGAAACTCATAAAACTTCAAGACCTCTATTTCAAACCGTTTATTTCTTCGGAGGAAATTGCCATAATCGTAAAGTATTTAGCAAAAAAAGTAAAGGCAGATTTACCAAAAGGAGAAATCCCTATTTTTGTAGGAATCTTGAACGGTTGCTTTTTATTTGCTGCAGATTTTATAAGAGAATTCAATGGAAATTGTGAAGTTTCATTTATAAAATTAGCTTCTTATAATGGCATTTCTTCAACAGGAAATGTAAAAAAATTAGTAGGCATCAATGAAGATTTAACAGGAAGAACGATCATTATATTAGAAGATATTATTGATACTGGAACAACTCTCCAAGAAATTTATAATATCTTTAGAGAGAAAAATGTAAAACAATTAAAAGTAGCGACGCTGTTTTTTAAACCATCGGTGTTTAGAAAAGAACTCCCAATAGATTATATCGGAAAAAGTATTGAAGATAAATTTATTATTGGCTACGGATTAGACTATAACGGTTTAGGTAGAAATTACCCAGCAATTTATCAACGATCAACAACACCCAAAATGAAAAATATTGTATTATTTGGCCCTCCAGGAGCAGGAAAAGGAACACAAGCAGAATTCTTAAAAGACATGTACAATTTAGTACACATTTCTACAGGAGATGTCTTTCGTTTCAACATTAAAAACAAAACGGAATTGGGTTTGTTGGCTAAAAAATATATGGATGAGGGAGATTTAGTTCCTGATGAAGTAACTATAAATATGCTAAAAGCTGAAGTTGAAAAAAACACAGATGCCAATGGTTTTATTTTTGATGGTTTTCCTAGAACACAATCCCAAGCAGAAGCATTAGATGCTTTTTTAGGAGATAAAGGTGAACAAATAAATGGAATGGTTGCCTTAGAAGTTGCTGAAGACATTTTAGTAACTCGCTTATTAGAAAGAGGGAAAACAAGCGGTAGAACAGACGATACTGATGAAAGTAAAATTAGAAATCGTTTCAACGAATACAATACGAAAACCGCTATTTTAAAAGAATATTTTGAAGCTCAAGACAAATACTATGGGATCAATGGTGTTGGTTCTATTGAAGAAATTACACGACGAATTTCAAAAGTATTTGACACTTTATAAATTGTTGAAATGTTTATTTGTTTTCTCATAAATACGGTTAAACAGCTAAGCAAATAAACGAATACATAAAAAAAATGACAGAAAATTTGAAATTAAAAGGAGAACAGCTAGTAGCTGTTAGGTATTTTAAATTTTCTTAAATAATAAAAAATGACCGAAGGAAATTTTGTCGATTACATAAAAATATACGCGTCTTCTGGAAAAGGAGGGCAAGGTTCTATGCACTTACATAGAGAAAAATTTGTCACCAAAGGAGGACCTGATGGTGGAGATGGTGGTCGAGGAGGACACATTATTTTACGTGGCGATAAAAATATGTGGACCTTGTTTCACCTGAAATTTAAACGTCACTTTAGAGCAGAAGGTGGTGGTTCAGGAAGTGCTAGTAGAAGTACTGGTCATGATGCAGAAGATATTTATATAGACGTCCCTTTAGGTACAATTATAAGAGATGCAGATACTAATGAAATTATTGTAGAAGTTACCGAAGACAAAAAAGAAGTCATTTTATTACGAGGTGGAAAAGGTGGACTTGGAAACTGGCATTTTAAATCGTCTACAAATCAAACACCTAGATATTCACAACCAGGAATGGATGGTTTTGATGGCTGGTTTAGAATGGAACTAAAATTATTAGCAGATGTTGGTTTGGTTGGTTTCCCTAATGCAGGAAAATCGACTTTATTATCCGTGCTAACTTCTGCGAAACCGAAAATTGCAGACTATGCTTTTACAACCCTGAAACCAAACTTAGGAATTGTAGAACACAGAAATCATACAACTTTTGTAATTGCAGATATTCCAGGAATTATAGAAGGTGCTGCAGAAGGAAAAGGTTTAGGACATCGTTTTTTACGTCATATAGAACGTAATTCGGCTTTGTTATTCTTAATCCCAGCAGACAGTGATGACATTAATAAAGAATATGAAATTCTTTTAAATGAGCTGAAACAACACAACCCAGAGTTATTAGACAAAGATAGAGTACTTGCTATTTCTAAAACAGATATGTTAGATGATGAGTTGGAAGCAGAAATAAAAGCGGAGTTACCAGCAGGTGTTGAGGCTTTGTTTATATCATCTGTTGCTCAAAAAGGTTTACAAGAATTAAAGGACAAACTTTGGGAGATATTGAACTAATTTTCAATTGAATAAAAACCTAGTCAAAGCGAATGTTGTTTTGATAATGGGAGAAATACCATGTAATAGTCCTCAATAATATACTTTTTCTTACAAAGGCAAAACTACTCTTTCAATTGAATTTGAATTGGCAACCTGTATTTTGTCGTTACAGGAATACCTCTTTTAATTGCAGGAAATATTTTTGGTAGTTTCTGAATACTAGATTTTATCAAGCTATCTAGTTTAGGTAAGGTGGTTTTTATCATTATTGGAGACTGAATACTATCTAAGACAATGATTCCTTTAGAATTAATAATCAAATCAACAAATATAATTTCATCAATAGCCTCTTTAATGATAAAAGAATGCTGGTGTAGCTCCCCTCCTATCCTTTGATGGATATTAGCTCTAAAACAAGCTGCTTTTTTAGTTTTTTCAATAAGCGTATCACACGATTTAAAAGAAGGATACGTATCTACTGAAGAAAAATTTACAAGGGTATCTAACTCTTGATTTTTAGTGTTTTTTGAGAATGAAAATTTATCACACGAAGTGATAAAAAAAATCAGCAAACAAAAAGTAAAAACACGCAAAAACATTGGGTCTATTTATCGTGTGAATTTACTAAATTTTAATGACTTTTATTCTACAAAAAAAAAGGAAATGGATTTTAAAAAAAACTTGCTTGATATTTACTAACTTGTTCCAGAGAAAATACGTTGTCCTTTTTAAACTTATTTTCTTTCGAATTTTATAAAAAATACTATGGATATCTTTTTATTACTTCTAGGTTTTGTTTTTGTTTGTCTGGGAATTATTGGATCTTTTTTACCTGTGCTACCTGGCCCTTTAACAAGCTGGGTAGGATTATTCATATTACACACGACTGAAATCATTCCAATGGATTGGACTTTTTTAGGAATTACTTTAGGGATTGCAATATTCATTTGGGTACTCGATTATTTTATTCCTGCAATAGGAACAAAACGTTTTGGCGGAACAAAATATGGCGTTTATGGAACTACAATTGGCTTAATTTTAGGATTACTTTCCCCCATTCCGTTTGGCATGTTATTGGGTGCTTTTTTGGGTGCATTTATTGGCGAACTATTGTTTGACCGCAAGGATACAAACAGAGCATTAAAAGCTTCTTTTGGTGCTTTTGTCGGTTTTCTTACATCTGCAACGATTAAGTTTGCTATTGCTACCATATACTTTGTGTTATTTGTTATTCAATTTTGGGAATTTAAAGGCGCATTTTTTTAAAATTTGATACGTTTTGATATCTTATTAATTTAAAAACTACTTAGTAAGTATAGCCCTGATTGAAACGGCATCCTTTTTTGAGGTACGAAAAAAAGAGATAGTGGAAAGCAGGAAATAGCTTCAAAAAAAAATAAAAAAGGTATAGAACAAAAAAAGCGTCCCGTTTCAGGGAAGCTTTCCATTGGTTAACAAAACCAAGACACTTTTACGAAAGTGCCAAAACAACACAACTTTTACTACTTCAACAAAAAGCAGCAAACAAATATACTAATACGTTTAGGTTTTAACTGAATTTAGCGGATTTATTTTATTCTCAATTGTCTATTAATGCATTTGATTGTATCTTTGTAACCTTTAATAAACATCAGAAAACAAAGACATCAAATGCAATTATCAGAACAAGAAGTTGTCCGTAGAGAAAAGCTCGTAAAATTACGTGCTTTAGGTATTAACCCTTATCCTGCAGAT
>CATITK010000121.1 GCA_949545755.1 Polaribacter sejongensis
GTTGAGTATAAAAACTACCGAAGCCAACCCAAATAAAAATGGAGAAGTAGAAGCACCCATTGTTTTGTTAGACAAATTGGAAGCAGATTTAGAGAAATTTATGTCAAACTCTAAAAATAAAAAGGTACAATTACATGTTCACCCTTTTATTGCGGCTTATCTAACAAAAGGAATGAGTTCTATTCGTTTTAAATGGTATTTAAAACACAAAAAGTGGATTACAATTATACCTCGTGACGCTTACACATACTTGTATTATAGATTTAAATCTCCAAGAGATTAATTTTTAGACGACAATAGGCAATAATTTTTTATCAAAAAACCCCGCAACTTTTAAGTTGCGGGGTTTTGTATTTTACAGCTATTTTACTACGCTACGCAGTGGGTTTTGTTTGGACATTCTTTACCCGTCAGTAAAACATTAAGTGGTCTAAAACCTTCTTTAACAGTTCTTTTCTTTATGTTAAAATTTATTTTTCTTCTTCATACTAATTTATAAAGAGTACATTTGGGTAGTACTCCCCCATAAATTTTATCGGCAAAACGTTGAAAAACGATCAGGTTTCTTAGTTTTCATAAGACTAAGAACTAGTTGTTTTTCAGAAAAATGAACAAAAAAAAGAAAAATATGAGTGAAGACATCGATAATAAATTAACAATAGGATTATACAGGTGTTGGTATTAATAAAAAAAAAGAAAATGGAAATAAATTCAGTAAAAAAGAAAAATTGTAAAATAGATAATGAAGTTAGATTTACTAAGTTAATAAGGCGAAATTCTAAACAAGATTATGATTATTATCAAAAAAATAAAATCAAAATCTAAACCCAATTATAATAACTTACTCAGGTGGGTATACTATTATCATTTGCTATAATGATGAATTGTATTATCACAAAAAAGATTATGAGTAATAACTTGCTGCGTATTCTATGACATAAACAAATAAAAAGCCTAAATACAAAGTAAAGGCACGATTGTGTCGTGTGGTAAGGAAAAGTAAACCAACGTTCTTTAACATAAAATATAATGCATCTAAAATAATTTTATATAACCCAAATCTAAAAACTCATGAACACACTAAAAACCTTTTTGGTCATTGCTGTTTTTGGCATGACTCTACAAACTCTCACTGCACAAGTCGTTTACCCTAAAGGAATTTATATCACTTACGAAGATTTTGCACGTCGTAAACCTTCAGACACCACCACAGAACTTAAATTAAAGCCCAGTGCAAATCAAGACAATGTAGTTCGTGTTTTTAAGAAAGGAACGACCAAACGTCTAAAACGTAATTTTGCGGTCTGTGATGGACAGAACCTATATGTCCGTATCAAACTGGTTAGTAAAAAATTCTTATCTAAAGACCGTGGTCAAATGAAAGATGATGGTAATTATTGCATTAAAGTTGAACAGTTAGGTCCAAACTATCTGTATTTTGAAGATTATTTTACTTCTGGAGCTTCTGTTTTTTTAGGAGGAGTTATCGCGAGTTCTGCATCAAGACGGCTAAAAGGAATAGTTTATGACTTAAAATTATTTAAGTTCGATTTATTTAGGAATGCTAAAGATTTCAAGCAATTTCTTGAAAAAAGTCATCCTCAAAAATTACCTCTAATTGAGGCACAAGAAAAAGAAGATGGGCGAAAAAAGTCACAAGAAAATATCGATTTAATCCGTAAAATCATTACCGACCTCAATTCTAACTATTAAACCCTGTTACGCAAAGTCTCCTGACTTTGAGGAGCACTAAAAAAGAAGAAACAAAATAACAATAACAAAATAGAATCAGTATTAAAATATAGAGGTAAATGAAGAATTATATAGCGCAAAGTCGGGAAATCGAAGATTCGACGAAGTCAAACTTTGTGTAGCGGAGAATTGTAATATTGTCTAAAGGTTTTCAGATTGGTAAAAACATAGAATTAACAAATCCTTTCTTTGAATTCAAATTATTAGAAAAGAACAGAAAAAATTATTTAAACTTAATCGATTTTGATTCCTTCAAAAAAAATATCGAGAAATTAAAAAAATAAAAGACCAGTCTCAAAGAAATATTGACAATGTAAACAGTTTTAAAGAGGATGATCTAGAACATTTTAAAACCAAAAGCTGATTAGGTATTTTCTACGCTAAAATTTTTATAAAATCTTCGAAAGCCACATAATAAGGTTGGTCTTTAAAAACAGGGTTTTCAATACTTTCTGCGTTGGCAATTCCTACGCCAGCAAACCAAACTTTGGCATGTTGTTTTTTGGCATGATTTTTAAAAGTTTCCATCCAAACAACATCATATTCATTGGGGTTCTGAAGATTATTAGAAACTTTTACCAATACAAAAATAGTAGGAGCGCCTTTCTTAAATAATACAAACTGAGGATGTCTTTTTAACTGGCTATTTATTGCCTGAAACTCATAGCCCATTTTTGTGAGTCTTTCTCCCACAATATTCATAGCTAAATTATGCAATTCTTGTGCTGTTAAAATTTGCATACTTATTTCTTCTTATTTCGTTTGTTGTAATTTTTATCACCTCTCGTTTTTGGCTTCTTATATTTAATGGCAATTTCTCTTCGATAAGATCCCCCTCGATTTACTTGGCTGTTTTTCTCACTCTTTTCATGAAAGGCGGGTCCAGGAACATATTCTAAAGAAGTTCTGTTTTTAGAAATCCCTTGATCCTCTTTTGGGCGTTCATCTTCTGTTAATAGTTTGGAAATTTCAACATCTTCAGGAAGCTCCAAGACCGGAATTTTATAATCCATCAAATCTTGAATGCTATCTTTTGCTTCTTGCTCTTTTTCTGTTGAAAATAAAATTGTTTTTCCCGCTTTTTCTGCACGACCTGTTCTACCAATACGGTGCATATAGTTTTCTGGAAAATCGGGCGTATCAAAATTGATTACGTGAGAAACTTTATTGAAATCTAACCCACGCGCCATGACATCTGTCGCTAATAAAATTCGATTTTTTCCTTCATCAAACTGTCTGATTGAACGAATTCTATAATTTTGTGTTTTGTTAGAGTGAATGACACACATTTCGTCATTAAATAGTTCCTGTAAATGTTGAAATAACAAATCTGCAGTTCTTTTAAAACCAACAAAAATTAGTACTTTATGAAAGGCTTCCTTGTCTGCTAGCAAATGATGTAACAAATTTACTTTGGTAAAGAAATTCGGAGTATGATAAGAAGTTTGTTCAATATTATCTAGTGGAGTTCCACTAAGTGCCACCGAAATTTTGATCGGATCTTTGAAAAAATCGTCAATTAAAATAGCCACACTTTCTGTCATGGTTGCAGAAAATAATACGTTTTGTCTTCTTTCAGGAAGCACATCAAAAATATTCATCAATTGAAAACGAAATCCTAAATCTAACATTACATCCACTTCGTCGATCACTAATTTCTGAATAGATTTTAGCTTTAAAGCGTTGCTCAAAGCCAAATCGTATAAACGACCCGGAGTTGCTACAATAATATCTTGTCCCTGTAAAATAGCTTGTTTCTGTGTGTTGATGTTGGCTCCACCATAGACACCTAAAACACGTGTGTTGATATATTTTGATAGTTTTTCTATTTCATCCACCACTTGCAAAACCAATTCACGCGTTGGAACCAGCACCAACACTCTCGGGTGTTTTTGCTTAGAAAAACGTAAATCTTGCAAAATAGGCATCATGTATGCAAAGGTTTTTCCAGTACCTGTTTGCGCAATTCCCACAATATCTTTCCCAGATCTTACAACAGAAAATGCTTGTTCTTGTATTGGAGTTGGGTTGATAAAACCCAAGTCGTCAATACCATATTGCAATTGAGTAGAAATTCCTAAATCTTCAAAAGTCATTCTAAATATTTTTTGCAAAGGTACGTTTTATAAAATTCTTTAACTTGATAATCTTACACAGATAAACAGAGGCGATGAGCGACTCACAAAGAGAAGTAACTTGTTGAAATAACAAAGAGAAAGCGGCCGTTTTCTTCTGCAAATCGTTCCGAAATGCTATGTGATTCTCTGTGTATCTTTGTGGTAAAACCCACACATTTATTGCTTAGTTTTGCATTAGAAATTTTTAGTAAATGATTACAGACACGCACACACATTTATATTCGAGCCAGTTTAGTGAAGACCAAGCAGCAATGATTCAGCGCGCTAAAGATGCGGGTGTTTCACGTTTTTTTATTCCTGCTATCGATGCTTCTTACACAGAAAGTATGCTGAAACTAGAGAAAAAATTTCCGGAAGATGTTTTTTTAATGATGGGTTTGCACCCCACTTCTGTAAAAGAAAATTATTTAGAAGAATTGGCACATGTCAAAGAATGGATTGATAAAAAAGACTTCTACGCTATTGGAGAAATTGGTATTGATTTATACTGGGACAAAACTTTTCTAGCACAACAACAAGAAGCTTTTAGCGTTCAGATTCAATGGGCAAAAGAAAAAAAGCTTCCTATAAATATTCATTGTAGAGCTGCTTTTGATGAAATATTTGAAATATTAGAAGCCGAAAAAGGCGCTGATCTAAGAGGAGTTTTCCATTGTTTTACAGGAACTTTAGCGCAAGCAGAAAAAGCCATTTCTTACAATATGAAGCTAGGTATTGGCGGTGTTGTTACTTTCAAAAAGGGTAAGATTGATAAATTTTTACATGAAATTGACTTAAAACATATTGTTTTAGAAACAGATGCTCCTTATTTAGCGCCAACTCCTTACAGAGGAAAAAGAAACGAAAGTGCTTATATTACCAATGTTATTGATAAATTAGTAACTATTTATGGGGTTTCTTTTAAAGAAATTGCAGCCATCACGACTCAGAATTCTAAAGATATTTTTGGTAGCTAATGCAAGAAACACAAATCACATATTACAAAACACCTATTGGAACTGCAAAAATTGTGGGAGATATAAACGGAATTCAAGCAGTTACCGTTTTAGATGAAGACATAGAAACTTCAAAAGAAGTTCCTGTTTTTTTACAGGAATGTGTAACGCAACTGGAAGAATATTTTAATGGAGAAAGAGCTAGTTTTAATTTAACTGTAAACCCAAAAGGAACTACTTTTCAAAAAAAGGTTTGGAAGAAATTGTTACAAATCCCTTACGGGAAAACAAAAAGTTATCTCGAACAAAGTAAGTCCTTTGGAGATGTAAAAGCAGTAAGAGCCGTTGCTGTCGCAAATGGGAAAAATCCACTTTGGATAATTATTCCTTGTCACAGAGTAATTGGTTCCGATGGTTCTTTAATTGGATATGCTGGCGGTATATGGCGTAAAAAATGGTTATTAGCCTTTGAAAACCCTGTAAAACAACACACTCTTTTTTAATTTAATTTTTAAACATTAAAAAAGTAATTCTTACGTTAAGAATATATACCTTTTTATGATTCAAAGAATTCTTTTTTTTATACTCTTCTTTATTGGATTTTCTATCCAATCTCAAACGGTATCTAAAGATTTTAGAAAGCGAATTTTTTTAATAGATAAGGACACGATTCAATTAGATTCGGTTGCTCTAAATCCTCAAAATTTTAAGGTATTCAATGCGGCTTTAAAAGCGCTTCCTTCTTCTGAATATGCTATTGATTTTAGCAATGCAATTTTACGCATTAATTCAAAAAAATATCCTGAAATTACGGTTACCTATTATAGACTTCCAGACTTTATTACCAAAGTGTACACCCCTTTTGATGAAAAATTTATTTTTCCTAATAGGACAAATACAGGAAAATTATACAGTTTAACAACTAATAAAAAAGCATCAGAAATAAAGCTCTTTGAGGGTTTGCAAACCAAAGGGTTCATCTCAAGAGGAATCACTTCTGGAAACAATCAAAATGCGGTTACAAATGCTGCTTTAGATATTGAGATATCAGGAAAACTATCTGATAAAGTCACTTTAAGAGCTAATATTTTTGACACCAATATTCCCATTCAAGAAAATGGATATTCTCAAAATATCACGGATTTTGATCGAATTTTTATTGAAATGTATACAGATAATTGGCGTGTAAAAGCAGGGGATATTTTTTTAAAAAACACGAAGAGTTATTTTTTACCATTGACCAAACAAGTTTCTGGGTTGCGGGTTGCTGCGACGCTGAATGAGAATCTCAAAGTAGCAGCTTCAGGAGCTGTGGTTAGGGGTAGATTTAGTACTTATAATCTTACTGGAGTAGAAGGGAACCAGGGGCCTTATAAGATCTTAGGAACGAACAATGAAACGGCAATTTTAATGATTCAAGGGAGTGAACAGGTGTATATTAATGGAATTTTAATTGAGCGAGGAGAAGAAAAAGACTATACAATCGATTATAATCTCGGCGAAATTTCTTTTAACACCACTTTTCCGATTACAAATGACATGAGAATTACCATAGATTTTCAATATTCTGAAAGAAATTTCACCCGCTTTATAACCTATGATGAAGCGTCCTATGAAGGCGGAAAGTTTAGTATTGCTGGTTATTTTTATTCTGAAAATGATGTAAAAAACCAACCATTACAACAAAATTTGACGGTATCACAAAAAGAAATTTTAGCAAATGCAGGAAATAATAGGGCTTTAATGGTTGCAGAAAGTGCCTTTGAAGACACATTTGATGAGAATAAAATTTTGTACAAAAAAGTGATTAATGGAGTACAAGAAGTTTTTGAGTATTCGAACAATTCAGCGGATGAACTTTATACTGTTGCCTTTTCTAATGTTGGTGTAAATCAAGGAGATTATGATTTAGATAGTACCATTGCTACCGGAAATATATTTTCGTTTGTCGGTGTGAATCAAGGAAGTTATAAGCCGATCATTCGTTTAATAGCACCCTCAAAATCGCAATTATTTGTAGTGCAGTCATCTTACAATCCTTCAGACAAAACCACGCTTCATTCCGAAGTTGCTTTGAGTAATAATGACGCCAATTTATTTTCTACTTTAGATGATTCTCAAAACAAAGCATTGGCAACAAAAGTAAATTGGCAACAAATTTTAATTGCTAAAAAGTGGCAGTTAAAAAGCAATTTGAGTCATGAGTTTGTACAGAAAAATTTTAACTCAGAATTTGGTTGGGAACCAGTAGAGTTCAATAGAGATTGGAATATCCTAACAAATAATGCGACCAAAAGCTTTTTTCAGTCAGAATTTACTTTAGAGAATAAGCAAAATGATTTTGTTTTATACAGGTACAATCACCTAAACTATAAAACTATTTTTTCTGGAAATAAACATGAATTACAGTCTAAAATGAAGTTGAAAAACACTTTTTTTTATGTAAACAGTAGTTTTTTAAAGAATACTTCCACCCTAGAAGACAATTCGTTTTTTAGAGCAAAAGCAAAAGTAGTACAAGATTTTAATAAAAAATGGTTGGGTGCTTTCATAAACTTTGAAACCAATACTAGAAAAAATAGGACCACACAAGAATTTATAAATACGAGCCACCGCTTTAAAGAATATGAAACGTATTTTGGTGTAGGAGATTCTACAAAAGTATTTGTTAAATTGGGTTTTAATAATCGAAACAATGATAGCATAAAATCGAATACTTTTACTGAAATTAATAATAGGAAAACGTTTTATTTAAACAGTAAACTCATACAAAATAAGCAAACTAATTTAAGTGTTTTTGCAAATTACAGACAGACAAAAAACAAGTTTACAAATGATGAAAAATCATTAAACTCTAAACTTGTTTTTAATCAGAAATTATTTAAAAATTTCATCAATTTAGGAACTACCTATGAAACTTCCTCTGGAAATGTAGCGAGACAAGAATACATATACATAAAAACATCCCCTGGTTTGGGCTATTATACTTGGATAGATTATAATAATGATGGGGTTAAAGATTTTGAAGAATTTGAAATTGCAGAATTTCAAGATCAAGCTGATTACTTGCGTTTGCCAAAACCGAATATACAATTTATTGCGACTCAAAGAGCAAAATTGATACAATCTCTAGCATTGAATCCTAGCGTTTGGTCTTCTAAAAAAGGGTTTCAAAAAGTGCTTTCTAAATTTCATAATCAAAGTTTTTTAAGCATAGAAAATGAACAAGAAAGAATCGGGAATACCTTTAATTTTAATCCTTTCGATTTTGACGAAAGTAAACTAATAGGGCTTACTTTTAGTCTGAGAAATAGTGTGTATTTTAATAAAAGTCTTCAGAAATACAGTGTTACTTATACGTATGGAAAAAACACCAATAAGCAGCAGTTTTTTATTGGAAGTCAAGAAAACAAACTCCAATTACATCAGGTAGATTTTGCACATAAATTTTCTTCTTTTTGGCTGTTCGAATTGCTTGGGAAAAATTCCCAAAATAATTTAGAAACCGAGAACTTTAATAGCAGAAATTATAGGATAAATACCCATGAGATTCAACCAAAAATGAGTTTTCTTTACAGTGAAAAAAATCGATTTACGGCTTTTTATCACTTTAAAAATAAAAAAAATCAGTTGCAAGATTTTGAGCAATTGAAACAGCAAAAATTTGGCCTTGAGTATTTATATATCAACAGTAAAAAGAATCAAATTTCTGCTAATGTTAATGTGTTTTTAAATGATTTTACAGGCAATACAAACACACCAGTTGCCTATCAAATGCTATCGGGTTTGCAAGCAGGAAAAAATTATACTTGGAATGTGCTTTTCAATCAAAAATTAACTACTTTTTTAAATTTGAATTTAAACTATTTAGGGAGAAAAAGTGAAAATTCAAAAACAATTCACACAGGAAGTGTACAGTTAAGAGCTGTTTTTTGATTCTTTTTAACATCTCTTTACAGAAGATACTTCTATAATAAATTTGCTAGCGGTTTTTTGTAGAAGGTTTTGGAACATTGCATACGTGTGAAAAAGAGTTGTAAGATGCAAAATATATAAATAAAAATTATTACTACTTTTGTGCTATAATAGCGATCATTTAAAAACGATTTTTACTAATACAAAAAAAAACATGAAAAGAATACTTTTAGCTTTTGGACTTTTATTGAGTTCTCTATCCTACGCACAACAAGAAATAAAAATAGACATTGCAGATGCATTGATTATAAAGAGTTTAGAATTTTCTTATGAAAGATATATCAATTCAGAGTCGTCATTTGGTATTTCTGCCCTTTTTAATTTGGCAAAAGAATCGGAAGATTTTAGGTATAATGAAGATTTGATGATTACTCCTTATTACCGACATTATTTTAGTTCAGCTGCAGCTTGGAACCTCTTTGGTGAAGGTTTTGTAGGGATCAATTCTGGAAAGGGTGCTAAGTTGGTTGAATATACGGATGCCGCTTTAGGAATTGCTATTGGTACAAAGTATGCATCACAATCAGGATTGACCATCGATCTTTATGGTGGACTTGGTAGAAACTTATTTACTGCAGAATCGCCCGTTATCGTTCCAAGATTAGGATTAAATGTTGGTTGGAGATTCTAAATAAATAGTACAACTTATAAACTGTAAAGCCTCTTGATATTATACTATCAAGAGGTTTTTTTTGATTGGAATACTGAAAAACAAAAAACCTCCTTTCATTACCTTAAGCAGCTATTATTCTTTTTTTTTTAATGTTAACGAATCTTACCCTTTTCCTTAACATATAACTTACTGAAAATCAATTAAAAACATTTTTAATGTTAACTTAATGTTACCAAAACGTTTATTATATGTAATTTTTCACTATATTTGTGTAAGTAAAATGTTAACCTATAAAAATTAAGAAGATGAAGAAAGCAATTATACTCGCAATATTTTTTATATCAGCCATAGGATTTTCACAAAATAAAGCAACCACTTTTGAGAAAGAAGGTGACTTGGTAAAGGCTACTTATTATTTTGAAAATGGAGAAGTTAAAGTACAAGGTTTTTTTAAAGACAAGAAATTAACAGGCATGTGGACAAGTTTTGATACGAATGGAAACAAAACCCAAATTGCGCATTATAATGAAGGTAAAAAAGTAGGAAAATGGTTTGTTTGGAACAATGAATCTTTAAAAGAAATTACTTACAATAACAATATTATTGTTAGTGTTAACGATTGGAAGTCTGAATCTAAATTTGCTTTCAATAACTAATAATATTCAAATAATTTGTAATAATAAAAAAGCAGGCGATTAAGCCTGCTTTTTTAGTTAATTAAAGTTCTTACTAATTATAAACCTGCATTCCTCCAGGTCCAAGAACTAATATCAACTTTAGTACCTGTTTTATAAACTACTGAAGTAGAAGCAGCAACTCCATCTATAATTACGTTAGCTAAAGAACCACCGTCTTTCATATCAATGTTTTTAGCATACCCTTCTAACCAGATATTTGTAATTGTTCCTCCAGAGTTTTTCTTAAACTGTAACCCTGTTCCATCAACTGTAGAAATTGCAGTCAAGTTTACAAACTTAGGGTTCCCATTTACTTTATCTCCTTCAAAAGCTGTAGAAAAACCTGAAATTGTGTGAGAAATATATGTATTTGTTAAAGTACCATTCCACCCTTCTGTCCAATCTACAGAATCATCTTCATTATTTTCTAAATAGATGTTTGAAGCAGAAACTGTTCCTCCAAAGAACTCAACACCATCATCTGCACCATCAATTACAGAAATATTTTCTATTGTAGTTCCAGAACCAACTCCGTAAAAAGAGATTCCGTTATATTGAGAATCAGAATTAATTTGAGCTCCTGTTCCTCTAATTACTAAATACTTAATAGCACCTGAACTATCAGCATCATTTGTACCTCCATAGATAAAACCACCAACTTCTGCTTCTGCATCTGCACCCGCAGTTGTAGTTGCATTTCCACAGATTGTTAAACCTCCCCAATCTCCAGAGTTACCTAAAGTAGAAGAAAGAACAACTGGCTCACTTGCTGTACCTTGAATATCAATTTTACCACCTTTTAACACAGCAATATAAACAGCAGTTCCTCCTGCTGAAGCCTCTATTTTTGTTCCTGCAGGAATCACTAATTCTCCACCATCTTCAACAATAAAAGAGGAGCTTAATAAATATTTTACAGAAGCGTCTAAAGTTAATTTATTAGAAATAGTACCCTGTAAAGGTAAAGTTGGGATTGAAACATTAGAATTAACCCAATTAAAATCTGCTGCCGTAACAATTCCTGTATTACCATAAAATAATGAAGGATCTGCAGCAACACCATCAATCAAAACATTGGTTAATGCTCCACCATCTTTCATATCTATTGATACATTATACCCTGTTAAAGATAAGCCCGTAATTGTAGCTCCAGATTCTTTTTTGAATTGTAAAGCTGTTCCACCAACTGTAGAAACAGCAGTAATATTATTAAACTTAGGATTCTTATTCTCTTTATCCCCTTCAAAAACAGTAGAAAATCCAGAAACTGTATGTGTGATGAATGCATTATTTACAGTTCCATTCCAGCCTTCTGTCCAATCTATAGAGTCATCTTCGTTGTTTTCTAAGTACAAATTACTTACAGAAACTGTACCTCCAAAAAATTCAATACCATCATCAGCACCATTAACTACAGCCACGTTACTAATAGTTGTTTCAGAACCAACTGCATATAAAGAAATTCCATTGTATTGAGAATCTGAATTAATTTGAGCTCCCGTTCCTTTTAATATTAAATAGTTGATAGATCCAGAATTATCTGTGTCATTTGTTCCACCATAGATAAAACCACCAACTTCTGCTTCTGCATCTGCACCAGCCGTTGTAGTTGCATCTCCACAGATTGTTAATCCTCCCCAATTACCAGCATTCCCTGAAGCCGAAGACATAGATACAGGATTAGATTCTGTACCCTGAACATCTATTTTACCACCTTTTAAAACTGCGATATAAACATCTTTACCTCCATCTGCTGCTTGAATACTTGTTCCTGCAGGAATTGTTAATGTTACTCCTGACTCAACAATAAAAGAAGAGCTTAAATTATAAATGGTACTAGCACTTAATGTGAAATCTTCTTCTAAGGTTCCACTCATAACACCAGATTTTAACCTCTCTATTATTTCAGATTCTGGGTCTCCAATAAGAATGTCTGGGTCATCACTTCCACAATTAGTCAATGTTAAAGTAACTAATGTAAAAGCTACTAAGTTTAAAATTTTAAAAATTGATTTTTTCATTTTTAGTTTTATTTGGTTATTAATTTTATACAAAGAAATTGACTTTTTATGTAATTATCTTTACCTAAATATTAATAATACGTTAGCTTATCTAATTCTACTGCTGTTTTGTTAAGTAATCGTCAATTGATTAAAAGTTGTATTTAAACCCTAAAGTTAACTGACTTCCTTTTTTGTAAGACTGTACAGTTTCATTGGTTTGAACTCCTGTAATAATACTTGTAACGTTCTGTGTTTGCTTAATTTCTGGGTTTAATAAATTACGCCCTACCAACTTTACTTGTAAATTTTCTGTTAACTCTTTGCTCACTACTAAATCTAAGGTTACAAAACCTTTTTCTATAATCTCGTCATTAAACAATGTAGCTCTATTAGCATATCCTGGCGCACCTCCCAAAGAGAATATCTTATCAGAAGAATAGTTCCCTGTTAAGGTTGCAGAAAATTCATTTTCTTTTTTATTACTATAACTTAAAGAACTGTTTATAATGAAATCTGAAGCACCTTGCAAACTAGACTCTGTAACATTTTTATATTGAAAATTTTTATGCAGATCTTGATTTAACCACATTTTTGTTA
Organism: Polaribacter sejongensis; assembly: GCA_949545755.1. GTDB lineage: Bacteria > Bacteroidota > Bacteroidia > Flavobacteriales > Flavobacteriaceae > Polaribacter > Polaribacter sejongensis_A. The sequence goes on from CATITK010000121.1 coordinate 12,691, forward strand.
GATTACCAGTAATGTTTAAAATACCTTCATCATCATCATTTTTAATTAAATCTGTTTTTGCCTCTAACTCAAAACCATAAATTGTAGCTTTATCTCCTGTATTTGCATAAAAGAAATATCCTGATGAACCTCTTGTTAAAGCTAAGTTAATAGGGTTATTAATTTGCTTATAAAATGCTGTTGCAGAAAATAATTGTCCACTTTGTGGAAACATTTCATATTTTAAATCCCAGTTATAGATTTCTGATTTTTCTAAATCTGGGTTTCCTTTTGTTACACGACCCGTTGGAGACACATATTCGAAAGGCGCTAATTCTTTAAACTCTGGTAACGTTTGTGTAATACTAGAAGCAAAACGTAAGTAATGGTTTTCTTTTAACTCATACTTTAAGTTTACACTTGGGTAAACACTTTCGTATGTTTTATTTAAAGCATCTATTCTACCTAGATAGTTTCCAACATCCCAAATTACATATATATCATCTTTCTCATAACGTACGCCTACGTTTCCTGATAATTTATCTAAAGAAAAATAAAAATTTACAAAACCTGCTATAATATCTAAATCTGCTTGATATTTATCTGTAGGTTGTGTTGTTAATTTTAATCCATTATTAAAAGCTGTAGTTGTAAAAGTTGTTGATAATTGATCTATAGAAGGTGCCGTAAAACCTTTTGCATCTACACCAACAAACGACGAATTAAAGGTTCTTTCTTTATGTCTATAGTTTAATCCGTAATTTAAAGAATACGGTTTGTCCTCGTTTTCATCCTCTATACCCAAAGCCCATTTGTTTTCTACAAGCGCATTGTATTCTATATCTTCAATTTTTTGACTTGATTTTCTTTGCTGAAAATCACCAACGTGTGCATATTGAATTACAGGAGAAACATTAATATCTAAAATATTTACCTCGTTTCTAATTCTATTTGGCTCTTCTGCTAATACAAAATTGTAACCTCCAGCCCAATTTAAAGTATTGTTATCATTCAATCTATGCTCACCTAATAATTGATTGATAAATAGAGTTGTTTGTTTAAAGTTTTGATCTCTTACAAAAGCACCGTCTTCTTGCGGGTCTTGATCAAATACATAACCAAAACCTTTTCTACCTTGTTCATAAAGATTATCAATACCGTTGTTTACAAATAAAGTATTGTATTTAATTTTGTTGTTATCGTTTAATCTTAAACCTACATTAATATACCCTGTAGTATTTGTTCTTGTAATATATTGCTCTACATCCTTTTCATTAGAATTGATATCCCTATCTATATTAATTGGTCTTGTAACACCAGGAAAAGAAGTATTTAAAACATTTAATCGATAAGAATTAAAAACACCATTTCTATACTCAAATGACTTAGAATGAGAACCTGTTAAAAAAACAGCTAATTCTTTACCAAAAATTTCAAATTTTCTTGCTGCAGAAAAAGAACCACTAAAGTTTACAGGAGTAGAAATTGTTTCTGTATCCCAACCTTGGTTTGTAATTGCATCTTGAAGTGCATATTGTTTTTTATGAAAACCAGCAGTAACATCATTATTAATAATGGTGGTTCTAAAATCATTAGAATGATTTAAAACATTTGTATTTGTTCCTCCTGATAAAGAAACAGAAAATCTTTTTTTAGTATATTCTTTAGAGTTTACATCTATATTACCAGATCCTTGATCTGCATAACTAGATGTTGCATATGTTTTACTTATTCCTACATTTTTAATAATATTTGTAGAAAACAAACTAAGGTTAATGTTTTTATTATTTACATCATCAGAAGGAATTGGCAACCCATTCATTGTTGTAGATAAATATCGATCTCCCAAACCTCTAATATAAATATCACCTGAGCTTTCATTTTTTGTAACACCAGAAATTTTAGTGGTTGCATTTGCAGCATTAGAAACTCCTGTTTTTGCTAAAGTTACTGCTCCAATACTTTCTATAATAACTGTAGCTCTCTTTTGATCTAACAATAAAGCAGAGACTGTTTCTCTATTTGTAGATGATTTAATAACAATCTCATCTAAAGAAACGCCTTCCTCTGCAGATAGCACTGCGTTAATGGTTGTTGTTTCGCTTTCTATTATAAGAATTGGTTTTTCAACTGTTTTGTAGCCCAAAAAACTAAAAACAACTACATGGCTTCCTGTTGAAACACTTAAAACATAGTTACCATCAAAATCTGTTGTTGTCCCAATGTTAGTTCCTTTAATTTGAACATTTGCAAAAGGTAATGGCTCATTGTTCGTCTCCTTATCGGTTAGTATACCTTTCAATGTTCCTTTGCTTTGCGCTGTAATAAGTTGACTTAAAGCTAAAAAAATAATAAATAAAATTCTCTTCATTTTAGTGTTTGATTTACTCGCCAAAAGTCTGTTGGTTTTGTAAATTTCTTGTTAACTAGATATTATGTTTGTATTATAGAAACATTAATTAAAAGTTAAGAAGGCTAAAACACTTAACATTTTATTAATTATATGGAAATGTTGAATAAGGATTATAAAAAGATATTTACAACATCTTAATTAAGATTAATAATGTCCTAAAAATTTAGTTTTTGTCAACTATTTTTAGACAATTAACTGCCTCTGATCAAGGCAGTTTTTTTGTTTTAGTAATGTTTCGGTAACATTAGCTTAACATGGTTATTGGTTATTTGCGGCGACAAAAACTAATAATTATGATATTATCAAGAATACAGGCAGTTATAACTGTACTGTTTGTTTCAGCTTTTTTAAGTATGAACGCACAAGAAAAAAATGCACCTAAGTTTGGAAAAGGGCTATTAAACCTCGTAGGTCAAGACAGTACCTGGACGATGAAAGTAGGACTTCGTTTTCAGACACTTGGAACGTCTTCTTGGGATGCAGACAATGGTCTTTCAAATCCCTCTTCTTCTTTTTTTATCAGAAGATCTCGTTTGAAATTTGATGGTTTTGCGTATTCTCCAAAATTAAAATATAAGTTAGAATTGGGGTTGTCTAATAGAGATCAATCTGGAGCTTCAAGTTATACAAGTAATGCACCTAGATATATTTTAGATGCTGTTTTAAAATGGAATTTTTCAGGAAATTTTGTTTTATGGGCTGGGCAAACAAAGTTACCAGGAAACAGAGAACGTGTAATTTCTTCGGCTAACTTGCAACAAGTAGATCGTTCTTTATTGAATAGTAGATTCACGATTGATAGAGATATGGGTTTGCAATTAAGACATCATTTTAATTTGACAGACACCTTTATTGTAAAAGAAATATTTTCTGTAGCACAAGGTGAAGGAAGGAATATTACTACGGGAAATGTGGGAGGTCATCAATACACAGCGAGAGTAGAATTGTTGCCTTTTGGAAATTTTGCAAGCAAAGGAGATTATAAAGGAAGTGATCTAAAATTTGAAAATAAACCAAAGTTAGCGCTTGGAGTTGCCTATGATTTGAATCATAATGCTTCCAAAACAAGAAGTAACCAAGGTTCTTATATGTTTATTGATACTAGTGAAGATTCAAAATTAAGTGAAAGAGTTTATTATACGACAAACATTTCAACCCTATTTATAGATGCAATGTATAAGCACAAAGGCTTTTCTTTTATGGGAGAATATGCAAATAGAGAGGCAGCAGATGCTTTCGCAAAAAACACGGATGGAAGTTTAACGGGAGATGTTGTTCAGGTCGGAAATGGTTTAAATTTACAGTCAGGGTATTTAGTTTCTAAAACGGTAGAGGTTTCTGCACGTTATACAAATATCTCTTTAGATAAAAAGATTACGGGCAAAGGCTCAGAAAATCAATATACTTTAGGATTGTCTAAATATGTTGCAGGACATAGTTTGAAAGTTCAAACAGACCTAAGCTATACAGAAATTGGTTTTAAAACAAATCAATTATTGTTCAGATTACAAGTAGATATTCATTTTTAATAAAAAACTGTTGAAAACGTAGAGTTGTTTAATTGTATAACTTTTAAATTGATATATAATTACACTACAAAAAGATAACACAAAGCTAACATTGACAGTTGTTGGTATTTGTAAGTTTGTAAAACACAAATTAAATAAATAAAATGGGAGATCCGTATATTTTAATGTTAGTCGCTTTAGCTATTTTGGCTGTTGTAGACTTAGTTGTAGGAGTCAGTAACGATGCTGTTAACTTCTTAAATTCAGCTATTGGCTCAAAAGCAATATCTGTAAGAAATATCATGATTATTGCAAGTTTAGGTGTCTTCTTTGGAGCGATTACCTCTAGTGGAATGATGGAAGTTGCACGTAAGGGAATTTTTAACCCAAACATGTTTATGTTTCAAGACATTATGTTCATCTTTATGGCAGTAATGATTACTGACATTCTATTGTTAGATATTTTTAACTCTTTAGGGATGCCAACATCCACGACCGTTTCTATTGTCTTTGAATTGTTGGGAGCTGCTGTTTGTATTTCTTTAATTAAAATATCTGCAAACGATGCACAATCTTTAAATGATATTTGGAGCTATATCAATCATGAAACTGCTATTAAAATTATTTTTGGAATTCTACTCTCTGTGGTAGTCGCCTTTTCTATAGGAGCCATTGTACAATTTACTTCTAGATTGATTTATTCTTTCAATTTTGAAAAGAGAGCCACCTATATTAGTGCTTTGTTCGGTGGGTTTGCAATTACGGCAATTACCTATTTTATCATTATTAAAGGAATGAAAGGAACCCCTTTTTATAAAGATATTAAACATTTAATTGAAGGAAATACACTGTTAATCATCGCAGGAAGTTTTGCTGCTTGGTCTATTATTTCTCAAATCCTTATCAAAGTTTTTAAAATAAATGTTTTAAAATTAATTATTGGAATCGGAACATTTTCTTTAGCAATGGCTTTCTCTGGAAACGATTTGGTCAACTTTGTGGGTGTGCCAATTGCTGCCTGGAATTCTTATGAAGCTTGGACTGTTTCTGGTGTTGCAGCAGATAGTTTTTCAATGGGTGTTTTAGCAAAAAAAGTACCTTCTAATATCTGGTTATTATTAATTGCTGGTGGAATTATGGTCGTTACTTTATGGACGTCTAGTAAAGCACAAAATGTTATAAAAACGGGAATTGATTTATCCCGTCAAGGAGAAGGGCATGAGAAGTTTAAACCAAACCCTTTATCTAGAGTTGCGGTAAGAACTGCAATGGGAATCAATAAAGGAATTAGTTTTATACTACCAAAACCTATCATTGATTTTGTAGATTCTAAATTTCAGAAACCTGTCATCGAATTGCCGAAAGACAAAACGTATGAGTTGCCAGCATTTGATATGGTAAGAGCCTCTGTGAATTTAATTGTTGCGGGTATTTTAATCTCAATAGCAACCTCTATGAAGTTGCCATTGTCTACTACTTATGTAACTTTTATGGTTGCCATGGGTACTTCTTTAGCAGATAGAGCATGGGGTAGAGAAAGTGCAGTATATAGAGTTGCAGGAGTTCTTAATGTAATTGGAGGTTGGTTTTTAACCGCCCTTACTGCGTTTTTAGCAGCAGCTATTGTTGCCTATTTAATTAGTTTTGATATGGTTATGATTCCTGTTTTATTGGCAGTTGTTGCCCTATTAATTGGAAGAAATACGCTAATTCATAGAAGAAAGTCGAACGAAGTTAAAAAACAAGTATACATACAAAGAGCAGAATTAATTACCATCAACGGTGTTATTGAAGAAAGCGCAGATCATATTGCAGGAGTTGCAACTCGTGTAAATAAGTTGTACACCAATGTTGTAAATGATTTATCAAATCATGATTTAAATAAGTTACGTAAAACGGACAAACACGTAGGTAAATTAAATGATGAAATTGATAATTTAAAAGATGGTGTTTTCTATTTTATCAAATCGTTAGACGAAACTTCTGTAGAAGCAAGTAGATTCTATATTATGGTTTTAGGATACTTACAAGACGTTGCTCAGTCTATTAGTTATATTTCTAGAGCAAGTTATAAGCACGTAAATAACAATCATAAGAATTTAAAGAAGGAACAGTTAAATGATTTAAAAGGAATTGACAATCAATTAACAGGGTTGCTTTCTAAAATTACGCATATTTTTGAAAACAGGTCTTTTGAAAGTTTGAATGTTACTTTGGTTGAAAAACAAGCATTATTAGAAGATGTTTCTGCTTCTATTGAAAAGCAAGTAGCTAGAATTAGAACCGATGAAACAAGTCCAAAAAACACGACCTTATATTTTAGCGTTCTTCTAGAAACAAAAGATTTAATTAAAGCATTAATGAGTTTATTGGAAACTTATGAAGAGTTTTACATTAGCACAAGGCAAGTAAAATAAAGATGTTTCTTTTAATAGAACCCTCTCTATAAAGGTGTTTTGAGTTTAATAAATAAGAAAAAGGCAGTAATTTAGTTTACTGCCTTTTTTTATGTTTTACAAGTACCATTCGAGCTTATTCCTTATCAGGCATTTTCTTGACATAATCTGTAATAATTACAATCTGAGTGGGACCTACTTTACCTTCAATAAATTTAGCATTTTCATGATCTAAAGAAATTCTACGAACTGCAGTTCCTTGTTTGGCAACCAAACTAGAACCTTTCACTTTTAAATCTTTAATTAAGACAACAGAATCACCGGCTTCTAAAATCGCCCCATTTACATCTCTGTGAATTATCTTTTCGCTTTCATCTAAATGATCTCCAGATTCTTTTGCAAAACGTAAATCGTCTTCCTCTAAATACATCATGTCCAACAAATCTTTTGGCCAACCTTCATTTCTTAGACGAGATAAGATTCTCCAAGCAACCACTTTTACAGCTCTATATTCGCTCCACATAGCATCGTTTAAACAGCGCCAATGATTGACGACAGTATCTTCTGGACTATTTATTTGAGTAACACACGTCTCACAAGCCAACAAACTCCCATCAATCCCGCTACCACCCACTGTTGAGGTTGGTTTTACTTCATAAACCGTGAGCAACCCTTTTGAGGTGCACAATTCACATTGATTTCCACTCCTAATTTCTAAATCTTGTTGTAAGCTCATAATTTTATTTTTACTGATGTTGACAAAAGTAAGGTTTTAAAATCAAGATTTCATTTTGTTTTGTGCTTTGTAAATAAGCGGCAAATAGTTGGTAATTTTGGAATCATTTATTAGAAATTTCATTATTCAATTTTTGTTTGCTATTTTTATAAGATAAATAATAAAAAAGAATACTTTATGTTGTAAATTTATCGATCAAAAAAACAAGTACAATTTTTAAAAATATATATATGATAGGTTTTTATGTTTTAATCGGTGCCATCTCTCTGGCGAGTTGGTTTATTAGTAATACTTTGAAAAGAAAGTTTAAAAAGTATTCACAAATTCAGCTTAAAAACGGAATGAGTGGTGCTGAAATTGCACAAAAAATGCTTTCTGATAATGGTGTTTTTGATGTAAAAGTAATTTCTACACCTGGTAGATTGACAGATCATTACAATCCAAAAGACAAAACAGTGAACTTAAGTGAAGCTGTTTATAATCAAAGAAATGCAGCTGCAGCAGCTGTCGCGGCACATGAGGTTGGGCATGCTGTTCAACACGCCACCGCCTATAGTTATTTAAAGATGCGATCCCAATTAGTTCCTATCGTTAGTGTTACTTCAAAATTTTCTCAATGGTTGGTCATTGGTGGGTTAATTATGGGAGCAGCTTCAGGTGTAATAGGAATTGGGTTCTACATTGCTATTGCAGGTTTATTTTTTATGGGATTTGCAACTCTTTTCAGTTTTATAACTTTACCCGTAGAATATGACGCAAGCAACAGAGCTTTAGCTTGGTTGAAAAGGAAAAATATGGTTTCTCAAGAAGAGTTAGCAGGTGCAACAGATGCTTTAAAATGGGCTGCAAGAACCTATTTGGTTGCTGCTCTAGGTTCCTTAGCCATGTTATTGTATTGGGGTTCGCGATTTTTAGGAGGAAGAGATTAAGTGGGGTTCGTCCTAAATAAATTCCTTTCCATTCTCAATACAGTTATAGAACAATAAAAATAGCGCAATTAAAAGTATTTCTACGGCATTCCTTTTATTGTTGATGACAAAGTAATTAGACTTTTCAAAATACTGCATCATAAACAATATTGCAATTGGAATTTTAAAATCCAATAACATTAACTGCCGTCTAAATTGTATTTTTTATTGTCATAAAAAGTATTATTACAAATACGATCCTGAAATGTTGTCATTAACATTTTAAGATGAAATTTTAATAATAGCATCTAAAATAAAAAAACACCTACAATCGAAATTGTAAGTGTTTGATTCTTAATGCTCCCCCTCAAGGACTCGAACCTTGGACCCTCTGATTAACAGTCAGATGCTCTAACCAACTGAGCTAAGGAGGAGTTTGCTTCACAAATTTTTGTGATTAGCGAGTGCAAATATATA
>CATITK010000122.1 GCA_949545755.1 Polaribacter sejongensis
GTAAGATTTATTTGTAGATTTGCACCTCGTTTAGAGATAACACTAAAAATACTGTCGAAAAGATGTCTAGAGTTTGTGAATTAACAGGAAAAAAAGCAATGGTTGGGAACAATGTTTCTCACGCTTTGAATAGAACCAAGAGAAAGTTTGACGCTAATCTAATGACAAAGCGTTTTTACATTCCAGAAGAAGATAAATGGATTACTTTAAAAGTATCTGCATCAGCTTTAAAAAATATTAACAGAAAAGGTATTTCTGCAGTTATAAAAGAAGCGAGAGCTAACGGATTTTTAACTAAATAAGCTTAAGCGATTTAAAATTTTATAAGATGGCAAAAAAAGGAAACAGAGTTCAGGTAATTTTAGAATGTACAGAGCATAAAGCTTCAGGAGAAAGAGGTACTTCTAGATACATAACAACAAAGAACAAGAAGAACACTCCAGATAGAATGGAAATCAAAAAATTCAATTCTATTTTAAAGAAAATGACTGTTCACAAAGAAATTAAATAATTAAAAAACATCTAGAACTCAGAATAGAGCATATAGATTTAAAAACATAGACAATGGCAAAAAAAACAGTCGCATCGTTACAAACATCTTCAAAAAGATTAAGTAAAGCTATCAAAATGATAAAATCTCCGAAATCAGGAGCTTATACTTTTGTAGAAGCAATCGTGCAACCAGAAAAAGTAAATGACTTTTTAGCAAAAAAGTAATTTTTACTATATAAAATATTCAAAGCTACTTTCTAATTTAGAAAGTAGCTTTTTTTTATGAATAAGAATTGCGTATTTTTGGTCATTACGTGATCTTAAAAGTATTTAAAGGCAAGTTAAGTTTTGTGTTACCTACTTTTTATGCTGAACTTGTTTCTGCGTTTTGTTGTTTGATCTTGAAATATTTACTTTTAATAATTTAATGTCGAATTTTAAAGGATCAACTCCTAACGCAGGGAATTTTAGTAATACTTTAATCCAATAAATGGAGCGTTTTTAACGTGCTTTTATATCGTACAAAATAGAAAAATGAGTTTTTTTAAAAAAATATTTTCAAAAGAAAAAAAGGAAACCTTAAACAAAGGGTTAGAAAAAACTAAAGAAAGTTTCTTTGGTAAACTATCTAAGGTTGTTGTGGGTAAATCTAAAATAGATGCTGCTGTTTTAGATGATTTAGAAGAGGTTTTAGTAGCATCTGATGTTGGTGTTGATACCACGCTAAAAATCATCAATAGGATAGAAGCAAAAGTTGCCAAAGATAAATATGTTGGTACAGACGAATTAAATACCATTCTTCGCGAAGAAATTGCTGGTTTATTATCTGAAACGAATGTAGGCAATGAAACCGATTTTACAATTCCATCTTTACCTGTTGATTCAGAAGGAATGAAAATACCATATGTCTTAATGGTTGTGGGTGTAAATGGTGTTGGGAAGACAACGACTATTGGTAAGTTAGCAGCCCAATTTAAAAAACAGGGTTTAAAAGTAGTTTTAGGAGCTGCAGATACTTTTAGAGCCGCGGCAATAGATCAATTACAAGTTTGGGCAGACAGAACAGAGGTGCCCATTGTACGGCAGGAAATGGGTTCAGATCCTGCTTCTGTAGCGTTTGATACTTTAAAATCTGCCCTTAGACAAAATGCAGATGTTGTTATTATTGATACTGCTGGTCGATTACATAATAAAGTGAATTTAATGAATGAATTGACGAAGATCAAACGCGTTATGCAAAAAGTAATAACAGATGCTCCTCATGATGTTTTGTTGGTGTTAGATGGTTCTACAGGGCAAAATGCATTTGAACAGGCAAAACAATTTACCTTGGCAACAGAAGTAACTTCTTTAGCGGTTACGAAATTAGATGGTACTGCAAAAGGTGGCGTTGTCATTGGTATTTCCGATCAATTTAAAATCCCTGTAAAATATATTGGAGTAGGAGAAGGAATAGACGACTTACAAGTATTTAATAAATATGAGTTTGTTGATTCTTTTTTTAAATAGAAAAAAAGTAAAAAAGCTCCACATATTTGTGAGGCCTTTTTACTTTAAAATGAACTGTATACAGTTGTTTCAATTTTATAATTCAACGAGGTAATACTACTGAGTGAAGTTTTAGGGAGGATTAACCCTAGTAATTAAAACACAGAGGGGTATTACTCTTTTATTTTATCTTTAAAAGCGTCAAATTGATTAGTTTGTTTCTTTGGCCAGCTATTATTGGAAGTATCTACATCAGCAGTCTCAAAATCAGGGTCAAGAACAATACTTCTAATCTCTTGTGTTGAAGCAAATACTCTTTTAACCGAAGTATCATTCTTCATCCAAATTTGAGATGGAAACGTTTGCCTTTCAATTGTGCCATCAGCATAGGTTAATTCAACAATAATTGGCATTATCAAACCTCCAGGTTTTTCAAATTCTACGGAATAAATAAATGAGGGTATTTCTTTTCCTTTTGCATACGAATCCATTGCGTTAGGGTTTGCATCTTCTTTTTTATCAGTGATGTAAACTAACTCACCTAGATTATCAAAATACTGTTTGTATTGTTCTTTTAGTTTTGTAACTCTTTCTCCTGGTTTGTCAGTTAAATATAAAGGTTTTACTGCTTTAATACCGATGTCAGTTACATCCGTTGTATAAAACCAACCTCTCCAAAACCAATCCAAGTCCATACCAGAGGCATCTTCCATAGATCGGAAGAAGTCAGCAGGAGTTGGGTGTTTGAACATCCAACGTTTAGAATAGGTTCTAAAAGCATGATCAAACAATTCAGGTCCCATAATGGTTTTTCTTAATATGTAGAGGCCAGCAGCAGGCTTTGTGTAAGCATTTGGTCCAAATTGTTTTACATAATCTCCCTGAGACATAATAGGAGAGATGTTACTTTGATCTCCACTCATATATCTTGTAATTTCTTTTGCAGGATTTGTAGCAAATAATTCAGGATCATACACCAATTCCGCTAAAATTTCTACAAAAGAATTTAAACCTTCATCCATCCAGGTCCATTGTCTTTCATCGGAATTCACAATCATCGGAAAAAAGTTGTGTCCTATTTCATGAATAATTACACCCAACATGCCTTTTTTTGTTCTGTCGGAATAGGTTCCATCAGGGTTTGGACGACCAAAGTTGAAGCAAATCATAGGGTATTCCATTCCTTGTCGCTCTGAATGCACAGAAATAGCTTTTGGATATGGATAATCAAAGGTTAATTTTGAATATTCAATAAGTGTGGTTGCAACTGCTCTTGTAGAATGTTCTTCCCATAATGGATTTCCTTCTTTAGGGTATAAAGAAACCGCCATGACCGTTTTTCCATTTATATTGGTTGCCATTGCATCCCAAATATACTTTCTTGAAGATGCAAAAGCAAAATCTCGCACTCTTTGAGCTTTAAATTTCCAAGTTTTTGTATTTGTAGCTCGTCCTTTCTCTGTTTTTTTAGCTTCTGCTTGTGTTACTATAAAAACAGGGGTTTTATAAGATTTTTTTGCATTTTCCCACCGTTTTCTTTGTTCTTTAGTTAAAACATCTTTTTCATTTTGTAAGACACCTGTTGCATCTACGATATGATCTGCGGGTACTGTTATGTTGACCTCATAATCTCCAAACTCTAAAGCCCATTCAGAACGCCCCCAAAACTGCATATTTTGCCATCCTTCTACGTTGTTATAAACGGCCAATCTTGGAAAGAACTGAGCAATTGTATAATTGTTGTTTCCATCAGGAAAGGATTCTAATCCAGAACGACCACCATCTTTATTGATATCGTTTATTTTATAGTTCCA
>CATITK010000123.1 GCA_949545755.1 Polaribacter sejongensis
ACTATTCACTCGAGTTCTATTTTTAAGTTGGTAGAAAATAAGTTTGGAATTTCGATTGTGCCAAAATCATTAGCGCAAAAAAGAGGTCATAAAATTAAATTTATTGAATTGGATATGATCGCCCAAAAAACAACACTTTCTGTAATTTGGAATAAAAAAAATACAAACCCTATTTTGAATGATGTTTTAGCGCTACTCTAGTTTCTAAAAATGGGAAAATATAAATGCAAAAAACTCAAACTAAAAATTTTAGGTTTTTGGGGAATACCTTTTATATAAGAAAGAATATGCCTATAATAACTCACGTACGGTTGTGTGCGAAGTCTCTTTTTTATTTTACCTCTGCATCATTTCTTCCAAGTACCTCCATATTTGTAGGTAGGGTTGTCTTTTTTAACATCGATAAGACACACTTTACATACAAACACCCATTCTTTCGAGTTTTTATATTGTACGCGGTACATGGTAGAGAAATCTACTTTACAAATGGCACAATGTTTAATTCGTTGTTTCATAGGTTACTTAAGGTCCTTAGAACCAAACTTAACTATTAAATAGAACCCTAACCCAGTTATCTTTTTATACTTCCCAAGCAACCTTTGAGCACACCCTAAAAACCAAAAAACCCGTAAGTCATTGTTTATAAATGAATTACGGGATAATTTTGTGGTACCTCCAGGAATCGAACCAGGGACACAAGGATTTTCAGTCCTTTGCTCTACCAACTGAGCTAAGGTACCATTGCCTTAGCGGGTGCAAATATAAAATGTTTTTTTACATCTACTAAAGAAAATTAGAAAAATGTGTTGTATTTTTGAAATTATTTAAGGAAACAAAGATGAATCTAATTATAGATGTTGGGAATACAAAAGTGAAAGCAGCTGTATTTGAGGGAGATACAATAGTAAGTATTGCTGTCTTTGAGCACGAAATGATTTTATCAGAAATAAAAAAAATAGTAAAGAAACAGCCTATTTCTAATGCAATTTTATCAAATGTTGCTTTAATTGCAACCGATACCTTGAAAAAACTTCAAGCAATTGTTGCGTTTAGTACTGTTTCTTCAGAAACCAAAGTACCTTTTGTAAATTTATATAAAACACCAACGACTTTAGGAGTTGATCGAATTGCTCTAGTTGCAGGAGCTGTTTGTGAGTTTTCAGCTAAAAATGTGTTGGTAATTGATGCGGGTACTTGCATTACTTACGATTTTGTAAGTGCTAAAAGGGACTATATAGGAGGTGCTATAGCACCAGGAATACAGATGCGGTTTCATTCGCTACATCATTTTACGGCCAACTTGCCTTTGTTCGAAAAAAAGGAAGTCGATAATTTCATTGGACATACGACAAAAGAAAGTATGAATTCTGGTGTTGTAAACGGCGTACTTCAAGAAATTGAGGGCGTTATTGATCAATATAAAATGAAATATATGGATTTAACAGTTGTTTTAACAGGAGGAGATACAAAATTCTTGTCAAAACAATTAAAAAGTAGCATATTTGCCAAGCAAAATTTACTCCTAATCGGATTAAATAAAATATTGATACATAACCTACACAAATGATTAAAAACCTTTTATTCGTTTTTTTACTTATAGCCTCTGTAGCTACAACAGCACAAAAAACAAACCAATCACCTTATTCTTTTTTTGGTATCGGAGAAGGGTCTAATCCTGTTACTGTAGAGCAAAGTGCTATGGGAGGTATTGGAGTTGCTTATAGTCATTATAAGTACTTAAATTTTACAAATCCTGCAGCTTATGCAGATTTAAAATACGCAACCTATTCTTTTGGTGTCTTAAACACCGAACTTACCATCGATGATGGTGTTAAAAATGAAACCTCAAATTCGACAAGTTTAAGCTATTTCACCTTGGCGCTCCCTGTGGGCTCTAAAGCAGGAGTGTCTCTAGGAATTCAACCTGTTTCATCTGTTGGATACTCTTTGACAAATTTGGTTTTAGATACTTCGGGAACCATTACTGAAGCTAATATTTTTAGTGGTGAAGGGGGCGTAAGTAGAGTGTATGGTAGTTTTGGAATTAAGTTATTTAAAGATATTGCAGTAGGAATTGAAGCGGATTTCAGTTTTGGAAGCATAGAAAAAAGCATTACAAATCAAATTCAAAATGTATCTTTACTGACAAAATATAAAGAAGACCTTTTGGTTAGAGGAGGTACTGTAACGCTTGGTGCTCAATATAAAAAAGCACTAAAAAACAAACTAGAATTGAGTGCTGGAGCCACCTTAAAGATGGGAAATAATTTTAAAGTAACAGGAGATGATTACCTCTATTCTTTTACTTTTATTAATGGCAATTCTGAGTTTCCAAGAGATACCATTTCTCAATCTCGTATTAACGGAAATTACAAACTGCCTTTAAAAGCAACGATAGGTGCTGGTCTGGGTCAATTCGATAAATGGTATGTAGGTTTAGAATTTGAAAGTCAGGATGCCATAGAAACTGAAGGTTTGTTAGACAGTTCGAATGCTGGTTTTCAATATGGAGTATCAAATAGAATTTCTTTAGGAGGTTATTATTTGCCAAAAGTAAATTCAATATCAAGTTACTGGGAACGAATTACATACAGAGCGGGTGTCCGTTTTGAAAAGACGGGGTTGTTGGTAGATGGATCCATTCCGTATACAAATTTTACTTCTGTAGACGACTTTGGCATATCTTTTGGACTAGGTTTGCCATTGAAACAATTATCTACAATGAATATGGGTTTTGAGTTTGGTAAAAGAGGATCCATTACGAATAATTTAATTCAAGAAAATTATTTTAATTTTAGATTAAGTTTATCTTTAACAGATACAAACTGGTTTCAAAAAAGAAAAATAGATTAACAAAATAAATAGAATACGATGAATAAAATTACGTTTTTATTAGCTGCACTGTTATTATTAGTTTCCCTAAAATCAAATGCACAAGAGGATACAAAAAGAGAATGTACTATTAAGTACAACCTTTTTAAAGGAGATTACCAGTCGAAAAAGTATGAAGAAGCTTATGTCAATTGGATTTACTTAATGGATAATTGTAAGGATTTATCTGTAAACATTTATAAATTTGGTTCAAATTTAGCAGAAGATGTTCGAAAAGATCCTGTATTAGCAAAACGAGTTTATGAACAAAGGTTGCAGTATTTTCCAAAAAAGAATCCAGCAAAAGTACATAGTGATTATGCTACTTATTTAGCAAAAAACAAATTAGTTTCCGAAGACGAAATTTTTTCAATTTTAGAAAAAGGATATACGATTGACCCTACTAAAATGGGTGTTAAAAATTTATACATGTATTTCCAAGGAGTTACGGATAGAAATAGAGATACCAATCCTCAAAAAGTATTTGATACCTATGATGATGTTTTAGAAAACGTAACGATAAAGTTAGAAGGATATGCCGCGAAGCTTAAAAAATTAACAGCAGATTCTACAAAGGTTTTAGGGAAAAGAGAAAAATCTTTGTTAAGAGCCTATACAGTTAATTCAAAAGCTTTAGGAACTGTAGAAAGTAATTTAGACGTTATTATTTCTGAAATTGCTACTTGTGAAAGATTAGTACCTTTGTATCAAAGAGATTTTGAAGCGAACAAAACAAACGCAGTTTGGTTAAAAAGAGCGGTTTCTAGAATGTTTAATAAAGGTTGTCAATCGGAGCCTTTATTTGAAATTCTCGTAAGAGCCTATGCAGAAGCCTCTCCATCTCCAGAATCATATGCTTTTTTAGCGAGTCTTTTAGAGGATAAAGGAGATGTAAATGGCGCAAGTCAAATGCGCCAAAAATCTTTTGAATTGGAAACAGATCCTCTGAAAAAAGCAAAAATAAAATTAAAATTTGCGCAGGCAGCAAAAGGGAGAGGGCAGTTAAGCAAAGCAAGAAGTTTAGCAAGACAGGCTTTAAAGTTTAATCCTAACTTTGGAAAGGCTTATTTGTTCATTGCGAGATTGTATCAATCAAGTGTAAATAATTGTGGTAAAAACGAATTTGAAAAAAGAATGGTATACGTTGCCGCTTTAAGCAAAGTAAAAAAAGCAGCAGCTGTAGATCCTAGTATTTCTGGAATTGCAGCTAAATACATCAGAAGTTATAGCGGAAATGTACCGAGTAAAAAAGTTATTTTTACAGCAGGTGTAAATCCAGGAAGTAGTTATACAATCAAATGTTGGATTGGAGAAACGGTTCGCGTACCCCAAAAATAATTTCTGTAAAAAAGTAATTATTTTATCGTGAAATTGTTTTGAATAGCCAATGGTTGCCTTTTTTAATCTTTAAATTTTTTAATTTTTGAATGGTATTCAACAAATATTACAAAAAAGCATTGCTGTAGGAACTCTTACAGTGGTGCTTTTTTCATGTTCCAATAATACCCAAGAGGTTAGAGATTTTCTGGTGTCTAAAAACTTGCCAATTGGGATTGCAAAAGATGCGTTTCACGTTTATAAAGATTCTGGTCGAATTACTTCAAAATTAATAACACCCTTATTACACGATTTTAGTAATAGAAAACAACATCCTTATAATGAATTCCCAAAAGGAATAAAAATCGTAAATTTTGAAGGAAAAGATTCCGTTACCATTACGGGTAATTATGCATTGACGTATTCAAAAACGGCTGTTTCTGAGATTAAAGGAAATGTGGTCGTTTTAAACCATACAGAAAAGTCTCGATTAGAAACCGAACAATTATTTTGGGATCAGAAGACCAAATATTTCTTTTCTGAAAAAGCATTTGTATTGAGTACTTTAAAAGATACTATTTATGGGATTGGATTTGAATGTAAAGAAGATTTAAGCAAACACCTTGCTAAAAAAACAATAGGAAAATTAGAAACTTTAGAAGAAGAATAAAATGAATAAAATTTGGAAATTTTTTCAGTACGGCTATTTACTAGTTGCTTTAATATGTTTATTTGAAGGAATCTTACAATGGAATTCCAACAGAGAAAAAGCAGTTCTATTTCTTGGGGCTTCTATTTTTATTACCTTTGTGTTTTTCTTTAAAAGACATTTTAGGAAGAAAATTGAAAAGCGCAACCAGCAATAAGTAACTACTTTCAAGGTTAAAAAACCAATAGATTATTTAAATTTCTTAATGGAAATTGAAGTCATAATTATCAGTATCTCAATAGTACTTTCCGCCTTTTTTTCGGGGATGGAAATTGCTTTTGTTTCTGCGAATAAATTGCATCTTGAATTAGAGAAGAAACGCGTAGGTTTTATTCCTAAAATTTTAAATAGAATTACCCAAAAATCATCAAAATTTATCACCACCATGTTGGTTGGTAATAATATTTCTTTGGTAGTTTATAGTTATTACATGGGAGGCTTTTTAGTTAAAATTCTCCCGCTATCTGGCTTTAATGATTTTTCTATCCTTCTAATACAAACGATTATTTCGACCATTTTAATCTTAGTTACTGCTGAGTTTTTGCCCAAAACTATTTTTAGAATTTATGCAAACGAGGTTTTAAAAATATTTGTCCTTCCTGCCTATGTTTTCTATCTTTTATTTCACTTTTTTTCAGAATTTATTACGTTCATTTCCGACTTTTTTTTACGTGTTTTCTTCAAAACAAATGCAGACCAACAACAAACCGAATTTAGTAAAGAAGAACTAGGCAACTATATTTCAGAACAGATAGAAGAAACTAGGGAAGAAGAGCTTGATTCTGAAATTCATATTTTTCAAAATGCATTAGATTTTCAGAAGGTAAAAGCAAGAGAGGTAATGGTTCCAAGAACCGAAATCGTTGCTGTAGAGCTCCACGAAAAAGTAGCCAATCTAAAAAATACTTTTATTGCTACGGGTTTGTCAAAACTTTTGGTTTATAAATCTTCATTAGACGATGTAATTGGTTACGTAAACGCTTTCGAATTATTTAAGTCTCCAAAGACAATTAAAGCAATTTTATTGCCTGTCGAGATTGTACCAGAATCTATGATGATCAACGATGTTTTGAATTCCTTAATGAAAAAACGTAAAAGTGTGGCTATTGTGGTAGACGAATATGGAGGAACTTCTGGGATGATTACTGTAGAAGATATTGTCGAAGAACTCTTTGGTGAAATCGAAGATGAACATGACAGCCAAGAGTTTTTGGAAAAGAAAACAGGTGAAAATGAATTTCATTTCTCTGCAAGATTAGAAGTAGATTATTTAAATGAAGAATACAATGTGAATATACCAAAATCTGAAGCCTATGAAACTTTGGGCGGATTTATTATTGAGTACACAGAAAGTATTCCTAAAGAAAATGAGCTAGTAGATATTGAAGGTTTTGAAATTAAAATCTTAAAAATGAGTAGCGCCAAAATTGAAGAAGTATACCTGAAAGTTATTCATGAAGATGCTTAAAGACAAACAATTTATAGTGAACAATTAGAACGCCTTTTCACCGGGTACTAATAAGTAAAAAATCGGTTGCAATATTAAAACCCAAATCGTATATTCGCCTACTGAAATTAAATAAACGACGTATGGCAGTTTTATCAAAAATTAGAGAACGCTCAATGTTCTTAA
>CATITK010000124.1 GCA_949545755.1 Polaribacter sejongensis
ACAGCAAGTAAAAAAAGAAGAGATAAAGATGCCTATACACCCAATGGTGATAAAGGGTTTCGACCCGATTATGCAACTTCTGTATATTCAAGAATATTAAAAGAAAAGTTTCCAGATGTTCCTGTTTTAATTGGCGGAATCGAAGCCTCATTACGACGTGTAACCCATTACGATTACTGGTCGGATAAATTATTACCAACGATTTTAGAAACGTCCAAAGCAGACATGTTGGTCTATGGAATGGGAGAACAACCTCTGCGTGAAATTGTAGAATTGTTGCAAAAAGGCGTCCCTTTTTCGAGTTTAAAAAACATCAAACAGACAGCTGTTTTAATTGATCAAAAACAAGAAAAAATCCCTGTGATTAATGAATGGGAAGATGTAACGATCAGTTCTCATGACGCTTGTTTAAAAGATAAAAAAACATTTGCTTCGAATTTTAAAGTGATTGAACAAGAATCTAATAAATTAAAAGCAAGAAGAATTTTTCAAGAAGTAGAAGGAAAAACATTGGTCATCAATCCGCCGTTTCCAACCATGACAGAAAAGGAAATTGATGGTTCTTTCGATTTGCCTTTTACCCGTTTACCGCATCCAAAATATGACAAACGAGGACCGATTCCTGCGTTTGAAATGATCAAATTTTCTATTAATATTCATAGAGGATGTTTTGGGGGTTGTAGTTTTTGTACCATTTCTGCGCACCAAGGAAAATTTATTGCCAGTAGAAGTCAAGAATCTGTTTTAAAAGAAATAGATAAAGTAGCAAACATGCCAGATTTTAAAGGCTATTTATCTGATATTGGTGGGCCTTCAGCCAACATGTATCAGATGAAAGGAAAAGTACAATCTATCTGCGATAAGTGCATTGCACCCAGTTGTATTTCCCCTGTAATTTGTTCTAATTTAGACACTTCCCACAAGCCTTTAACAGAATTATATCAAGCAGTAGATAAACATCCAAAGATTAAAAAATCTTTTATTGGAAGTGGAATTCGCCACGATATGTTGGTCCCAGAATTTAATAAAAATGCGGATCCAAAAGAGTTGGATGCGTATACCGAAGAGGTCATGACAAAACACGTTTCTGGACGTTTGAAAGTAGCACCAGAACATACCTCAGATCCTGTTTTAAAATTAATGCGTAAACCCTCTTTTAAATATTTTCATCTCTTTAAAGAGCGTTTTGATAAGATCAATATCCGAAAGAAACTGAACCTACAATTGATTCCTTATTTTATATCGAGTCACCCAGCAAGTGAAGTAGAAGATATGGCAAATTTAGCTGCAGAAACCAAAGACATGGGCTTTCAGCTAGAGCAAGTGCAAGGTTTTACACCAACCCCAATGACGGTAGCAACGGTTATTTATTATTCTGGATATCATCCGTATACCTTAAAGCCAACAAGAACACCAAAAACAAAACAGGAGCGAGAAGACCAGCATAAATTTTTCTTCTGGTATAAAAAGGAAAACAAAGACTGGATTCGGAATACCCTAAACAAAGTTGGAAGATCCGATTTGCTCAGCAAATTATTACCTGAAAATAATTCTTGGAAAAAGAATAAAACCTCCCATAAAATAGCACAGCATACTTTTGATGATGCCATTCCTTTTAATAAAAGGAAAAAGAAGGTGAGCAGAGCCCCTAAAAAGAGAAGGTAATTTAATAAAAAAAACTAACAAAGAAAATCCACAACCAAGCAATTAATTTTATGCGGCTTGTTGAAACTCTCTGCTGGTGCGCGAATCTTTCGCGTTCCCAAATAAAGCTTCATAAACCACACGATACAAATCGTGCGGTAGCTGGGGTTAAATTCTGATTCGTTCATTTCTAAACTAAAATTTGAGTTCGTTTTTACTGTCACGAGCGGGACGCTCGCGCTAGCGGGGTACAACTTCATTAGTTTCCTCATCATGAGCTTCAATAAATTGATATAAAGATGTAATTTCATCATCATTAATAAAACCTTTATTTAAAATGAATTCTGTATTAAGATTACTTATATCTATACTGTCTATATAATCTTGATATAATTCTCTAGATGTTTTTTCATTAGTTTGTGCCTGTATAGAAACATTTATAACAGATATAAAACCTATATATAAAACTATAATTATGTATTTTTTTTTCATTATTTTTAATCTAAATAATTAACATTGAATTTTCCGTTGTCTATGGCTATCATTTCATTAAATTTATTAATAGCCTGAAATTTAAAATTTCCTTGAATATTTTTGTTTATTGTATCAATTTTAGTAATAGTGACAGAACCTAGATGGTCATCAGATGTATGATATGATGACTCATCTACTAATTGAATTTCACTACCGCCACCCCTTTGAAAATAACATGCTGCATTTGCATTAGGATATTTTTCAAAATTATTAAAGTCTACTCTTTTTAATATGTATTCTTTTTCTTGAATAGGTTCATTACCTGTGTGAATGTCAATTCTTATACGCATGTATCTTTTAGAATTATTCATAGCTTCTAAATAGAAACTATTGTTTTCTTTTCCTATTGATAGAAAATTTATGATAAAAGGGCTGACTGATTTTTTTGGGAAAAATGATTCTCCTTGAATAGTACAGCTAAATATGTCGTTTAGGTCACGAATATTTTCATCATTTTCACAAGAACATAATGATAGTAAGAAAATAAGGATAGTCGATGTGTTTTTTAATATCAAAAGCAGCTCCATTTTTACAGGATTAAATATTTTTAGATTCATATAGTTTTTTTATTCTTTTAGAGTATTCATGTTTATTTTCTGTAAGGGTCACTGCATTTTGACCTAATTATTGTGATATATAAACTTGCTTTCGCATTAAAGCTAACGTTTAGTATATGAATAGTAGCGGATTTTTACTCACTAACCTTTCAGTTTTTCACAGACTTTTGTTTTATGTTTATGCTTTCGTTTTATCACTTAAACCGCTATTATTTTTATACTTTGTTGTGTGTTCGTTTTTTATACATTGTAAAGACTGAAACACCCATAATCAGTTCTTACTCCTAATTTTTCTCCAACAAATTTAATATTGCAAGTTTTTACAACGTGTTCAATTTTAAAACTGTGCAAAATATTTTTTGTATTAAAATCGAAAACGTATGCCGTTGTTCGTTGAACAAGAACTAACTTTGATTGGTCTTGATTGAGACAAAAAGCACTTACCTCTTTTGTGTATTCTGGAATTTCAAGACTATCTATTTTAATCTCTTTGTAGTTGGAAAGTTCAAAATAACGTATACCCCAAGTTCCATAATGTTCCCTAATTACTAATGCCTGATTATTTTCTGTAAACTCCATTTGAAAAATCATTAGAAAATCTCCTATAATCTTGTTCAGAAGTTTTCCGCTAATTGCGTCAATAATCTGTATTTCTCCTGCTTTATTGTGAAATGCTAATAATTTGCCATCTCGTGATAGTTGTCCGCAGAAAGGTGTATTCCCTTTAATTGTTTGTTTATCGTAATTACTGCTCCATATAATTGTATTCAAATCATCAACTATAGATAGTTTTCCTAAACAAGCAAATGCTGTTCTATCTTTTCCTACAGAAACAAAACTGTCTACAGAACTTTTTTTATTTCCTAAATTACTGAAACGATTATTTTCAATATCAAATTCATATATGAAGTGGTCAATATCTAATAATAAAGAATTTGTTTCAATTCTGTATTGGATATTCCAAGCCAAAGGTTGAGGAAGTTCAATTTGTTTTAATAGAACCCCTAAATTATCAATAAACATAAGTTTATCTATTAGTCGTTCTTCTTGTCCATCATTTTTGTAAATACAAATCCCATTTGGTGTTTGTTCAAAAGACAAACACCCTGTATATCCACCTCCAATAAATTTGTGTAAAGTTGGTTGTCCTAATTTAACATTAGCATTTGTTAAAATAAATCCTTTTTTCAACGCTTCCCATTCTTTTTTGTTGAAATTCTTTAATGCATCTTCGTTACTAGAAAATTCTTTTGTTGTTGTTCTAGTTTTTTCTTTTTTCCTAGTTTCAGAAATCAGATTTTTCCCGTTCAAAGTTAAAATCATTATTTTTCCCGAATCAGAATTGATTAATTGGTGTATTATTTTCATTTAATTTTCTTGGCTTATTTTTAATTGCATAAAGTTTTTTTCAAAATGACGCACAACACTTGTATAAACCCTATTGTTGATATATCGCTTATAGCAACACGATTCATTTTCTTTTTTTTCGAAACAATTTCAAGAAAATAAAACCTAAAGGTCTTACTTCTTTTGTAGCAAAAGGAAATTTTTCGTTGAAAGCCCGTTTTCTGTCGGTGAATGGTAGTTATCTGTCGGTGAATGGAAAAAAAGGCTAAGAAATTATAGTGTTTTTTTTAAAATAATGGCATTAGGGCATAAAAAAAACTCCCTAGTGCAGTACTCGGAAGTTTTTTAATACTTCAATAAAATGGAGCTTGTTATTTTTAATTTAAAAGGTTTTAAAAAACCTTGAATTACTTTCTATGTTTCCCTCTTGGGCCATCACCTTCTTGCAAAACAATTTCAGAATGCAACAAAGTTGCCGCCTCTGCAGAACTCATCACTTTTTGGGCACTACGAGCGAGCATTTCAGCTTCAAAGTCAGTCAACACACTTTTTTTGAGACCCGTTTCCCTCCATAAAGATACTGGCTTGCCTCCTTTTGTAATGGCTCTTGCGAGTGCTAAGGCATCCAGCAGAGCTTGATTTGCGCCCTGCCCTTTAAAGGGACTCATTGGATGTGCTGCGTCACCAATTAGTGTAACATTGCTTCCTTTTTTTAATAGCTCGGAGGTAAGCAGTGCTCGGTCATACACAGGATAACCAGAAATTTTTGCTGTTGGGGTGGCTGCTAAAATTTGAGGGATCGGATCGTGCCACTGTGTTCTACGACAGGCTTCTTCTTTTAGGGCTTTGACTCCCTGAGCACTTAGCGCCTTCGCTTCTTTTTCTGCGATAGGAAAACTAAGTTGCCACATGATTGCATCCGCTGCATAAGGCATCATGTAGATCCGTTCAGTACCATTGGCGGTTTGAAATACGGTTGCTGAATCTAGTAATGGACTCTCAATGTCTTCCAAGTTTTTTAAAGGACAAATTCCTAAAATAACCATACAGCCTAAATAGTGCAAAGGGGTGGTTTCTTCGCCAATGAATAATCTTCGGACAGTGCTACGAATACCATCCGCTCCAACTACAAGATCTGCCTTGGCACTTTTGACTTCATTATTTACTTGAAATTCTAGCGTCACACCTTTGTTTTTTACTTCATTAAAATTCAGTAATTGATGTCCCCACTGCACGGCATTAAGATCTCCGAGTTGTTCAAGCAAAGCGAGACGTAAAGATTGCCTTGCGATATGTATATTTTTACGTTTTGGTGTTGCTTTTGTGTCGGGTCGTCCCCATTTTCTGAGCCCCCATTCGCCAATGATTTTTCCTTCTGGAGTATGTACCACATGTCTGGTTGAGGTGATTCCTGCTTCCAGAGCGAGAATACCCAAACCTGCCAACGCTTTACTACCTTGTTGTAAGGTGAGTCCATAACCTTGAGACCGCGTATTGAAACGATCATCTCTTTCATAAAGTGTAAAGGGAATTCCACGATGTAAACAGGCTACAGCCAAAGCAACTCCTCCTATTCCGGCACCAATGATAGCCACATGTGGGTAGTCATTTGTCGTTGCTAAAGGAGGTTGAGTACCCATAACCAATCCAGACCCTTTGCAATAAGAACAAGCATGTAGCTGCCCCTTAGGGAGTTCTGGAGCTGTTCCATCGCTAGTATTTTTTTTAAAAAGGTCTCGTGTTGTTTGATATTGGAGTTGTGCTTTCTTACCAAGACGCTTCCTTTTGCTTCCGGTACCTTTACATTTCGGACAGGTACACCAATGGTTCTTTTTATTTTCCACTTGGTTTCTCTTTATTCATTTCTTTAGAAAATAAACGCATTTATTTGCGCACCGCAATCATCATATGTGGGCTAAAAGGCAATAGATACTCATCATTTTGAGTAAGGTTTTGCAACGCTTTTAGTGTTTTAGATTTCTTCTTATCTAACATGTTTGCAAAATATTCTTGGTCTAACCAGATCATGCCTTCAACCGCAAAAAGGTTGATGAGTTTGAGGTTTTGCGCTAAAAATTCTTCTTTTAATTCTGCTGGTTTGTGATAAAACGCATCGGCCAATAAAAAAGGGAAATCTTTGGGAGCATTGTGAATTCCGGTAGTAAGTTCTTCTTTGCACATCTCAAAAAAGGAGTTTGCGTGAAGCATTCCATTCATTAAGCCAACTACCGTGGAAGCTGTTGCGTTAATTGCGAAACCTAAAATAATTCCGCCCTTCTTTAAGACTCTTTTTGCTTCTATAATGGCAGCAACTCGATCTTCTCTTTTTTGTAAATGATACAAAGGTCCATGTAAAATAACTAAATCTGCAGTTTGGTCTTTAAAAGGAAGGTTTTTTGCTTCGCCTACAGTTACTGAGAAAGGATTTTTTAATTTGTTTGCTCTTTTTTTAGCAAGTTGTATGTGTTTTAAAACAGGTTCTATTAAATGTACTGTATGGTTTTTTTTTGCTAGCCATTCGGCATATTTTCCTGTTCCTCCACCAACATCAATAATTGTCGAATTTTGTTTTGAAAGATGAAGTTCGATCAAGTCTTTAATCCGTTCAAACTCAAAAATCCCCATTCCTTTTTCAAGTCGGGTTTCTTCGGAAGCTTTGTTGTAAAAAGCGTCTAATTCTTTACTGATGAGTGTTTTGTTTTTCACCTTAAATTAGCACTCTCCATCCATAGGGATCTTCAGCTTTGTTGGTTTGAATGTCTGTGATTGCTTTCTTTAAAGTAGTCGCAAAAGAAGTTGCTATGGTTGGCAAATCATAATCTGTATTTTTATAACCAAAAGCAGCAATTGGAGAAATTACCGCCGCAGTTCCTGTACCAAACATTTCTTTTAAGCTTCCACTTTGTGCGGCAGCGATTACTTCAGACACTGAAATTTTTCGAACTTCAATATCAATATCCATGTCTTTCGCAATCTGAATTATACTTTTACGTGTAATTCCATCTAAAATACGATCACTTGTAGGGCTCGTAATTAAGGTGTCATTAATTCTGATAAAAATATTCATAGCACCTGCTTCTTCAATGTATTCGTGCGAATTATCATCCGTCCAAATGATTTGATTATAGCCTTTTTCTATTGCCAGTTGAGTTGGATAAAATTGCGCAGCATAATTACCACCTGCTTTTGCAAAGCCAACACCACCGTTTGCAGCTCGTGCATATTTTTCTTCAATTAAAACTTTTACTTTTCCAGCAAAATAAGCACCAGAAGGAGCTGTACAAATTACAAATTTATAGTCGTCTGCTGGAGAGGCGTGAAGCCCGATTCCTGTAGCAAAAATAAAAGGTCTTATGTATAATGAACTACCTTCATTTGTAGGAATCCATTTGGAGTCAATTTCTAATAATCTTTTTAATCCCTCCATAAAAACAGCTTCAGGGATCTGAGGAATTACCAATCGCTCAGCAGATTTGTTTAAACGTTTGCAGTTGTCTATTGGTCGAAATAAAAGTGTGTTTCCTGCGTTATCTTTGTAGGCTTTCATTCCTTCAAAAATAGATTGACCATAATGGAAAATCTTTGCAGCTGGATCTAAAGATATTGGTGCATATGGCTTAATAACAGGAGTTTGCCACTCGCCATTTATAAAATCACATTCTAACATATGGTCAGAA
Source organism: Polaribacter sejongensis (assembly GCA_949545755.1). Classification (GTDB taxonomy): domain Bacteria; phylum Bacteroidota; class Bacteroidia; order Flavobacteriales; family Flavobacteriaceae; genus Polaribacter; species Polaribacter sejongensis_A. Next base: position 7,760 of record CATITK010000124.1, read on the forward strand.
TATACACTACCAAATGGTAGATTGTCAAAATCGACAGCATCGATTTTCGATTTTTCTATACGTTGAATTTCTATATTAGACTTCATTCTTTTAATTGGATTAAAAAACAAATGTACACAAAATATTTATCTGACAATAGAACAAATCATTGCTTTTACACACTAAAATAAGTACTTTTGTTGAATACGCAGTAAATATAGAAATTATAAAATATTTGATAGATTTTTGTTTCTTTTGTCTCTTTATTTGTACTATCCTTAAAGAATTGAAAAACAGTAATTTTCATCATTTTGAAAAGTGTTTTTTAAAAATAAAGTGCGAAACTCAGTCACCCTAGAATTTATGAAAAGAGAAATTTTAATTACTTCAGATGGTTCTACCACCATTCATTTGCCAGAATGGAACGAGCAATATCATTCTAAACATGGAGCAATCCAAGAGGCATATCATGTTTTTATAAGAACAGGATTTGATAAAGTTTTAGAACAGAAAAAGGAAACGGTTTCTATCTTAGAAATTGGTTTTGGCACAGGATTAAATGCATTTATTACTTTTTTGGAGACTTTAGAAACAGCAGTTAACGTCAATTATGTTGGCGTAGAAGCGTACCCTATTGTTGCGGAAGAGGTAGAAAAATTGAATTATGTTTCTGAACTAAAAGCAGTAAAACAGCAAGCTGATTTTGATAAAATGCATTCGCTTTCTTGGGAAGATTCACATTGTATTTCTGACCGATTTAAGTTCACAAAAAGAAAACAATTTTTTGAAGACATTTCAGATGAGAACCATTTTGATCTTATCTATTTTGATGCATTTGGTGCACAAAATCAACCGAAATTATGGACAGTAGCGATCTTTCAAAAGATGTATATGGCACTTAAAAAAGAAGGTGTTTTAGTGACTTATTCTGCAAAAGGGAGTGTTCGACGTGCGATGCAAGAAGTAGGGTTTGTTGTAGAGCGTTTGCCAGGACCTCCAGGAAAAAGAGAGATGCTAAGAGCTACCAAGAAATAAAGGAGTGTGTGCTGATGTATAAATCACTTTAAAGATCTTTTTAGATTTACTCATGAAGAGTAGCTTTCAAAGAAAAATTTTTGAAATGCCTTATTTTAGTAATTGAGAATAGTTCTAATACTTTACCAACGCTAATAAAAAAGATTAATTAAAAACACGAATTACGTTTTTACCTATTTGATAGCCTTGGGTTAGGCCGAGTTCAATACCTTCTTTAAAATGAATCCCGCCATATAACCTTGAAGCAGCGGCTTCTTCTGCCATATGAATAAAAGAAGTATAGTTTCTTGGTGTTCCATCAATATCGGTGCGGTTTTCGTGGGTACGATCTGTAAAAGCATAATTTTCACCAAACAATGAAATTAAAATTTCTGCAAGTGCGCCAGATTGTACAGAATGGCCTGAGGTATATTCTGGAAAGGGAGGCGTGTCTAAAATGGTAACCCAATTTGGGTCAATTTGATTGTTGATTACCGTAACAGGTCGGGGGTAATTTGTATCGTATTTTACTTTCCAACACGATATAAATGCATCATTAATACCAATAGCTAATTTTGCAAATGCCTCTGATGAAGCAAATAAATCAAAATTAGTATCATTAATTAGTTGATTTAATATTGAAATAGAATGTCCAGGAGGTGTCGCTGATGTTTGTGGGTCGTCTGACCAAAACTCAGCAATAATAGTTTGCGCTTCCGTTACGTTATTCACCACCTCATACACTTCCATTGCTCTTTTATAGTAAAGAGATTCAGCGTCTGTGCTGTAAGTGGGAGGATCTGCTGGAGTGGTGTTTTCGAGGTTAAGAGATAAAAAAGGGCGATTACTTCCCCAATAGGGTTGTAAAGCTTTTTGACCTGAAGCTGTTGGTTTCCAGAATTCTACACCTGGTAAAAACTCATATTCACTTGGAAAATTATTAAATTGAGCTCCAAAACCACCGTCAGTTGAAGACCATAATAAAATTTTATCAGCTATATTATTAGCAAATACAATAGACCTGTCTGTGACTTCGTTGGCAATCGTATTTGAAAATTGATCATTAAATTGTTTTTCTAATGCAAGAATACTTGAATAGTTAGCAACAGAAGCGTTGGAATAGAAAGATTTTGTCATGCTTGCTAAAGTGCTATTGGCAACTGTTGGCCAGTGATATTGTGCCCCTTCAATATAGGCGGTTTCTAAAATGAAATCATTTAATTTTCCGGATAAAGAAGTCTTGTTTTCCATACCAACTTGGATCGCTTCGTATAAAGCAACCCCAGTATATCCGAAGGCTCTTGCCGCTACAGGTGGAGTGAAGCCAGGTGTTTCAGTGGTTAATACTTTAATCAGATTGAACCAGCCAACAACTACCTCTGAGTTAAATGTGTCTGGACTTGTAAACTCAGGTTCCAATAAGGGATTGCTGGGGTCTTTCTCACAAGAATTAAAAAGCACTAGAACTAGGAGCAGCGAAAATTGTAAACTATTTTTTTTAAACATCTTTATTTGATTGGAGGGATTACAATGATAGTCTTTTTTTTAAACGTTTTTGTCTCGTTTATTTATATGTTTTGACCGTTGCTGTTCATTTTTTATTTAGTTGTATAAAAACACTAGAAATAGTGGAAGCTGTAATTTTTCAAAAGTACTTACTGCATTATTTTTTTTAATAAGGTCTTCTGTAAAAGGGAATGTTCAAGAAACAATGTAAGAAAAGAGTCCTCTAAAAAGAAGTTGTGTCTAGTATTTAAAAATATTTTTTATTTTTTTACGTAAATAAAAAGCCTTTCAAATACTACTATTTGAAAGGCTTAATCTGTACAGGCGGAGAGACTCGAACTCTCACACCTTGCGGCACTAGATCCTAAGTCTAGCGTGTCTACCAATTCCACCACGCCTGCTTGTTTGGCAGTATACCTGCCTAATTTACAAGAAAACTTGTAAATTCCAATTTTAATTGGGATGCAAATATAAACAATACTTATAAACTGCAAAGTAGTTCATTATTATTTTTCTACTTTTGGTATAGAAAAAAAAGAAATCTAAATGAACACCCTACAATCTTATATTAAAACGCATCAAAAACGCTTCTTAAATGAATTAATAGCGTTGTTGAAAATACCTTCTGTAAGTGCAGATACTGCCTACAAAAAAGAGGTGTTATTAACGGCGGATTTTGTTTTAGAAAGTCTCAAGAAAGCAGGTTGTGATCATGTGGAGCTTTGTGAAACTCCGGGATATCCAATTATTTATGGAGAAAAAATAATTGATAAAAAGCTCCCAACAGTTCTAGTGTATGGTCATTATGACGTGCAACCCGCCGATCCAATAGATTTATGGAACTCGCCTCCCTTTGAGCCTGTGATTAAGAAAACAGCATTGCATCCAGAAGGTGCTATTTTTGCACGTGGTGCTTGTGATGACAAAGGACAAATGTATATGCATGTAAAAGCATTAGAATACATGACAAAAACTGGTAATTTGCCTTGCAACGTGAAATTCATGATAGAAGGCGAAGAGGAAGTTGGTTCAGAAAGTTTGGCCTGGTTTATTCCTAGAAATAAAGAAAAATTAGCCAACGATGTTATTTTAATTTCGGATACCGGCATGGTTGCCAATGATACTCCATCGATTACAACCGGTTTACGTGGTTTAAGTTATGTAGAAGTAGCAGTTACTGGACCAAATAGAGATTTACATTCGGGTTTATACGGAGGTGCAGTGGCAAACCCCATCAACATTTTAACAAAAATGATTGCTTCCTTGCATGATGAAAACAATCAGATTACCATTCCTGGTTTTTATGATCGTGTAGAAAATGTATCCAAAGAAGAAAAAGCCGAAATGGCAAAAATACCCTTTTCTTTAGATCATTATAAAGAGGCCTTAAATATTAAGGATATCTACGGCGAAAAAGGATTTACCACTAACGAACGCAATTCAATAAGACCCACTTTAGATGTAAATGGAATTTGGGGAGGATATACAGGTGAAGGTGCAAAAACCGTAATTGCAAGCAAAGCCTTTGCAAAAATATCGATGCGTTTAGTGCCAAATCAAGATTGGAAAACCATTACGCAGTTATTTAAAAACCATTTTGAAAGTATCGCTCCAAAAGCGGTGACGGTTGAAGTTACACCTCATCATGGAGGTCAAGGCTACGTGACGCCGATAGATACGATTGCCTATAAGGCAGCAAGTAAGGCTTATGAAACTAGTTTTGGTAAAACACCGATACCTCAAAGAAGCGGGGGTAGTATCCCAATTGTTGCTTTGTTTGAGGAACATTTAAAAAGTAAAACTATTTTAATGGGCTTTGGGTTAGATTCTGATGCAATTCATTCGCCAAACGAACATTTTGGAGTGTGGAATTATTTAAAAGGAATTGAAACCTTACCCTATTTTTATCAATACTTTACAGAGATGTCAAAATAAAAGACGCGTTAATTTTAAAGTTCTCAAAGAATATTTTCTACTGAAATAGAAGTGTTTAAACATTTGTAAAATCAATAAAAATGATTAATTTTGCAGTCGATTTTTAAAGAATAAGAGAACAAGAAATGAATATTACAAAAGAAAATATTGATGCGTTAAACGCAGTTGTAAAAGTGGATATTGTTGCAGATGATTATCAATCAAAAGTAGCAGAATTGTTAACAGATTATCGTAAAAAGGCAGATGTTCCTGGTTTTAGAAAAGGACATGTACCTATGGGGATGATTAAAAAACAGTATGGTAAGTCTATCATGATTGACGAGGTAAACAAACTTTTACAAACCTCTTTAAACACCTATTTAACAGAAGAGAAATTGGACATTTTAGGAAATCCAATTCCAAGAATTAAAGAAGATTTTGATTGGGATGCTGCTGTTTTTACTTTTGAATTTGAGTTAGGTTTAGTGCCAGAATTCGATGTAAATTTAAAAGCTAAAAAGAAAGTTACGCAATACAACATTGTTGCAACCAAAGAACTAATCAACGAAGAAGTTAAAAATATACAAACACGTTACGGAAAAATGAGTGCGATTTCGGAAGCGAATATCGACGCTAACGTGACGGGTACTTTTTTAAATGAAGCAAGTGAAATCAACAAAAAAGCAACTTTTTTAGTAAGCGATCTTAAAGGAAAGAAAAATCAAAATAAAGTAGTTGGTGTTAAAGTTGGAGATGTTATAGAATTAGATACAAAAAAATTGTTTGAGGATGCACATAAACTAGAACACCTTTTGGGTGTTTCTCATGATGTAATTCACGATTTAGATGTTAAGGTATCTTTAACTGTAGAAGAGATTACAAATACGGAGCCAGCAGAATTAGACAAAGAATTATTTGATAAATTATTTGTAGATGGAAGTGTGAATTCTGTGACTGAATTGAGAGATAAAATTAAAGAAGACGCAGAAAAGCAATTTGCACAACAAGGGGATCAGCAATTATTGAATGCGATAACTGAGTATTTAGTTGAAAACACAAAGTTTGGTTTGCCTGCTGATTTCTTAAAGAAATGGTTAGCAACTGCAGGAGAAAAAGAATTAACGGCAGAACAAGCTACTGCTGAATTTGAGAAATCTGAAAAAGGATTGCGTTATCAATTAATCGAAGGAAAGATTATGAAAGAGAATGACATCAAGTTAGACTATGCAGAATTAGTAGCCTATGCAAAAGGATTTATCCGTACCCAAATGGCACAATTTGGGAATATGAATCCAGAAGAAAAAGAATTGGATGAAATCGCAGGAAGAATTTTACAAAATCAAGAAGAAGCTCAAAAATTACAATCTCAATTAATTAGTCAAAAGTTATTGACGTTTTACAAAGAGAACATGAGTTTTAAATCGAAAGAACTTTCTTACGAAGATTTCATTAAAGAAGTATATAAATAACAATCGCAGATTGTTTGGGTTTTTACTCAGTTGTTAATTTTTTCCAACTAATTTGAGAAACCTAAAAAACAAAAAACCTGAATTTTTACATTCAGGTTTTTTTTAGCGACTAACTGAAACAAAATAGTAAGAAATAGTTCTTATATTTACACTATTAAACATAAAACAGCCTCACGAAAATGGATTACGGAAAAGAGTTCGAAAAATACGCAACACAACATCAAGGAATAAATAGTACTTATTTTGGTAAAATAACAAGTAGTTTAACGCCATATATTATGGAAGAACGTCAGATGAACATCACTCAGATGGATGTTTTCTCTCGTTTAATGATGGATAGAATTATCTTTTTAGGAACAGGAATTAACGATCAAGTAGCGAATGTTATTCAAGCGCAGTTATTGTTTTTAGAAAGTGTGGATGCAAATAAAGATATTTCAATTTACATCAATTCTCCAGGAGGAGGAGTTTATGCAGGTCTAGGGATTTATGATACCATGCAATTCATTAAACCTGATGTTGCTACAATTTGTACAGGAATGGCAGCTTCAATGGGAGCCGTTTTAATGTGTGCAGGAGCAGCAGGAAAACGTTCTGCTTTGCCTCACTCCAGAGTAATGATTCACCAACCTTTAGGAGGTGCACAAGGGCAGGCTTCAGATATTGAAATTACGACAAGAGAAATCTTGAAATTGAAAGATGAATTGTATGCGATTATTGCAAGTCATTCTGGACAAACAATAGAGAAAGTTCATAACGATTCTGATAGAGATTACTGGATGAAAGCTGAAGAAGCAAAAACGTACGGTATGATTGATGAAGTTTTAGCAAGAAAATAGGAACGTATTTCGTTCTTGGTATATAGATGTTGGTAAAGTTTTAAACCCACCAACTAGAAATTAAGAACAAAAAATAAAGTAAGATGTCAAAAGAAGAAAATTTAGAATGTTCGTTTTGCGGACGCAAAAAAGCAGAAACAGATTTACTTATTGCTGGCTCAGATGCACATATTTGTGATAAATGTATAGAGCAAGCTCATGGCATTGTCGAAGAAGAAGTTTCTGATTCAAAGTCTAATGGATTGTCTAAAGATTTAACGCTAAAAAAGCCAATTGAAATTAAGGCCTTCTTAGATCAATATATTATTGGTCAGGATGAAACAAAAAGAACAATGGCAGTTGCTGTTTATAATCATTACAAGCGTTTGTTGCAAGAAGAGGACGAAGATGAAGTAGAAATTGAAAAGTCTAATATTGTTTTAGTAGGAGAAACCGGAACTGGAAAAACCTTAGTTGCAAAAACAATTGCAAGAATGCTCAATGTGCCTTTTGCGATCGTAGATGCAACTGTTTTAACACAGGCAGGGTACGTTGGTGAAGATGTAGAAAGTATTTTAAGTAAATTATTACAAGCCGCAGACTATGATGTAGCACAGGCACAAAGAGGCATTATTTTTATAGATGAAATTGATAAAATTGCAAGAAAAGGAGACAATCCTTCTATTACAAGAGATGTTTCTGGTGAAGGAGTTCAGCAAGCATTGTTAAAATTATTAGAGGGAACTGTTGTTAATGTTGCACCAAAAGGTGGAAGAAAACATCCTGAGCAGAAATTTACAGAAGTAGATACCAAAGAGATTTTATTTATTGCTGGCGGTGCATTTTCTGGAATCGAAAGATTTATTAGTAAACGATTGAACCGACAAGCTGTTGGTTTTGGTGCCTCTTTAGATGATGATAAAGTAGATGAAGAAAATTTATTAAAATACATTACTCCTTTAGATTTAAAATCTTTCGGGTTGATTCCTGAGATTATTGGACGCTTGCCAGTGTTGAGTTATATGAATCCTTTAGATGCAAAAACATTGCGTGCTATTTTAACAGAACCTAAAAACTCAATTATTAAGCAATATGAAAAATTGTTTTTAATGGATGATGTAGC
>CATITK010000125.1 GCA_949545755.1 Polaribacter sejongensis
AATCATCTTTAAAACCGATTAAATACAACTTTTCTTGCGCCCTTGTCAATGCTGTATAAAGCCATCTAAAATATTCTTTAGACACGCCTTCTGGCAAATAAGGTTGCTCTATAAAAACTATTTTCCATTGTCCTCCTTGAGATTTATGACACGTCATTGCATAAGAAAATTTGACTTGCAACGCATTAAAGAATACATTCTTTTTGATGGCTAAAAACTGTTTGGATTTCGATTTTTCGTGTGCATAATCTTCTTTTATCGCTTGGTATAATTTATTCGATTCTTCATAGGTTAAAGAAGGGGTTTCACTAGTTAAAGTATCTAATAACAAAACGGTTTCAAAAGGAGGCATCTCTGGGTAGTCAATCATTCTTACCGCTACTTCAGCAAATTTAAAACCATACAATTCCTTAATTGAAAATATTTTTAATACTTCACAAATATCTCCATTTGCAATGAAACCTGCCGTTGAATTTTCTTTCAGCCAGTAATAATTATTCTTCACCACCATGATGTAATCACCTGCAGAAATCTCGTTTTCTTGTCCGCGAATTTTCATTCTAATTTGCTGATTGTATTGGTTTGCTCTTTTATTAGAACGCACAATAAAAGCAGTATCTTCTACGCCATCATTTTCAAAGGCAGTTACCAAAGCGTCTTCGATGTCATAGCCATCATCTAATCTTATGACATCCGGAAAATCGATGTCAAATTGAAAATTGGTCGTATCCTTTTGAATCATCAGCCTTAACAGCGTGGCATTGGCAAGTATCCCAGAATTTTCATGCTGACGCATTACCTCATCCAACTCAATCTCAGTGACATTTTTTTGGTACTCATACGTTAAGGTCGATGACTCCAAAGCAGGACTAATATTTAATTTTACTGGCGGAAGTTGCGCCGTATCTCCAATAAATATTATTTTACATTGGTGACCAGCATAAACATATCGTACTAAATCATCTAATAAAGAACCCGCTTCAAATAATTTTTGATTTTGTCTGCTATCTGGAATCATGGAAGCTTCATCAACAATAAAAATGGTGTTTCTGTGCTTATTCGGTTGTAAAACAAAATCTACACTACCATTTGATTGCTTTTTAGGGAAATATATTTTTTTATGAATTGTAAATGCAGGTTTTTTAGAATAAACAGCAATTACTTTTGCTGCTCTCCCTGTAGGTGCTAATAAAACAGCTTTTCTACCTGTGGCATTTAAACTATTTACAAAAGCACTTATTGTGGTCGTTTTTCCAGTTCCAGCATAGCCTTTCAACAAAAACAAATCGTCTTTATGATCGCTAAACGTAAAATCACTTAATAAACGAAGTAATTTGTTTTGTTTTGAAGTTGGTGAATATTGAAAGTTTTTCACTAGTTCAGTATAAAAATCACCTGGTTTCTCTATCATAAAATATTTTATACCTCAAAGATACATTGATTTATAAATAAAAGTTTTTATCATTAAAAAAAAATTGTAAGTTTGCTTGACACAATAAAAAAAAAATTAAAATGGGATTACTTGGAATGATCATATTATCAGTTATAGTAGCAGTATTTATAGCTATTGTTGTTGTTAAATACTTACCTTTAAAATTTAGATGGATTGCCTCGCTAGTCCTTTTATTTTTAACCGTATTTTTAGTCTTTAAAATTTACAACGGAATCATGGAACCAATCAACTTTAATAAGGAAAAGGTTGCAAAATATGCTCAAGTTGTAAAAAAATTAAAAATTATTAGAGACGCAGAAGTAAAACATTTTGAGGTAACTGGTACCTACACGAAAGACAAAGCTGGATTAATTCAATTTATTGATTCTGCTCAACTAGCACTCACTGAAACATCCGATGTAATCGTAAAAGTAAATAAAGGGGGTGGTATTATCATTTCTGTGACCCAGAAAAGAAAAGATACGATTGGTTATGAGCCCATCTTAAAATACTTTGCAGACAGAGATTATAAAAACATGTTTTCTGTTCCTGGAGTTGAAAACAAAGAATTTGAAATAGAAATTGGAACTGTAGAAAAAGTACAAGGTTTAATTGTACCTACGTTCTATGTGAAAACGGAAAAGAAAGACATTTTGAAAGGCATGAGCAAGTCTCTTGTAAAACAAGAGTTAGAAGCAAATGCTACAGATCAAATTAAAGGAGAGTTTGTTTCTGTTGGTTCCTTAGAAGAAGTTTCAACGGGTGGTAACTGGCCTCCCTCTTATGATAAAAAAGACCGTGATAAAAAAGAATAGCACCCCTACTTTAACAAACACAAAAGAGACAAGATTATCCATCCAATTTAATTTGGATGGATTTTCTTTTTGCATATCAAACAATACATCAAATGAAACGGTTTACTTTTCTGAATATGAATTTGATGAGAAACAAGGAACTCCAGAAAGTTTATTAAAGCAGATTGAAGCAATCTTTAAAACAGACATACAACTACAAAAAGACTTTTCTTCTGTATTAGTAATACATCAAAACGATTTATTTACCCTCGTACCAAATGCCTATTTTTCTGAAGACAAACTGTTAGAATATCTTGATTTTAACATTAAAACAATCGCTACCGACTTCATTACATTTGACAATATTGAAAGCATGAATGCCAAAAACGTGTATGTTCCTTATGTCAATATTAATAATTACTTATTTCAGAATTTTGGAGAATTTGAATACAAACATCATTTAACAATACTTATCGAAAAACTAATTTCTTTACCTGCCTCTAAGGAAAGAAAGATATATATCAATGTTTCTAAAGAAAATTTTGATATTGTAATACTGCAAAACAAAAAAATTGAATTTTCGAATTCTTTTTCTTTTGAAACCAAAGAAGACTTCATGTACTATATCTTATTTACTTTTGAGCAATTAAAAATAGACGTAGAAGAAGTAAAAATCTACTTTACGGGAGCTATTGATATAGAAACAGAAATTTATAAAATAACATACCAATACGTTCGGAATATTTTCTTTTTGGAAAGTACTAGCAAAATATTCAATCAATTATCGGCTCCTAAACATTCAAATTACATCCTTTTAAATTCATGAGAATAATTTCTGGAAAACACAAAAGCAGGCGTTTAACAGCACCTAAAAACTTACCTGTTCGTCCAACAACAGACATGGCAAAAGAATCGCTGTTTAACATCTTAAACAACACCTACTATTTTGACAGTATTGCTGTGATTGACCTTTTTGCTGGAACTGGAAATATTAGCTACGAATTTGCTTCTAGAGGAACCAAAGAAGTTTATGCTATTGATGGGCATTTTGGATGTATAAAGTACATCAATACGACGGCAGAAGAATTGGATTTACCCATAAACACCTTTAAAAGTGATGTTTATAAGTTTCTAGAAAAAACATCTTTACAAGCAGATGTTATTTTTGCAGATCCACCTTATGATTTTGAAGCAGCCCAGTTTTTAAAAATTATCAATTTAGTTTTCTCAAGAAACCTGCTTAAAGAAGCAGGCATATTAATTGTGGAACATTCCAAACACACGGATTTATCTCAGCATGAAAAGCATTGTTATGACAAACGGTATGGTGGAAATGTTTTTAGTTTTTTTGAAAATTAGAAGTGGTGGCGTGTAGAACAAAACAAAAAAACAGCGGTTTTTTATTTTTTCGTAAAAATCTGGGTTTTTTTGTTTTGTGGAGGATTTATTCTTCTTTTTTATAACCAATTTTAGTTCTTAGCTTTTCATTGTCTTTTTTTTCTGCTAATTCATCTAAATAACTAAAGACTAATTCAATGTTTTTTGAGTGATTTGTTAGTTTTTCTTTGATTTCTTCAATGTCAAGTTTTAAATTTAGATTATCTATAATTGCTTCTCGCATTTCAATAAAAATCTCTATTATTTTAACACTCATTGTTGTTGCTCGCTCACTTCTTAAAACATTTGCAAGCATCATTACTCCGTGTTCTGTAAATACTTTTGGTAAAAATGATGAGAATTTTAAGTTTTTAAGGTGGTTGCAATTTGCAACCACCTCTTTTTTTTCTACTTCTGTTAGTTCAAACATAAAGTTAGAAGGAAAACGATTTATATTCCTATTTACCTGTTGATTTAATCTTTTTGTAGTTACGCCATAAAGTTCTGCAATATCACTATCAATCATCACTTATTGGTTTCTAATTAATAATATTCTACTCGCTATTAACTCGCTTGGAACTAATGATGTTTCGTTTTTATTCTCACTCATTTTACTGTTGTAGTTTCTGTTTGTAAAAATAGTTTTTTATTTTAAGGTCGCAAATTGCGACCTTAAAGATTTTGGTATCACAATTTGTGATACCAAGTTTAATAATTTAATTTATCGGATGAAAGTTATTTACGATTTCGTGTAGATTTTCTAAATCGTCTTGTACATATCTTTCTGTAGAACTAACATCGCTGTGTCCAGCAAAATATGGAACCTTTCTTAAATTATAGTTTCCTAAACAGTTTGTAATTACGGAAGCTCTAATCTGTTTTATGTTTTCTATTTTATTGATGCCTTTATTATCAAAGATCGCATCCTGAAATTAGTTCAGAAACCTAAATAAAGTAGAAGAAAAATGAATTCCTGCTACTTTTATAATCACTAATAAATGTTACTCGATTTATATTTACTCATAACTCATTCGTTTTTAATCAATTTCCATATAAGGGACAGCTTTTCGTATAACCATCTCGTAGGTTGCAGTGCTATTTGTGCGCCTGCCTTTGCCGGCAGGTTGGCTACAAAAAATGTGGCTTAAAAACCATAGAAGTGATGGCGAGCGGAACAAGATAAAAGACAGGGGTTTGTTGCCTATTTCGGCAATAATCTGGCTTTTATCTTGTGTGGGATTTATTTTCCGTAATGATAACGACAAGCTGCAATCAAGATTTGGTCATTATCATACTTGTAAACCAATCGATGTTCTGAT
>CATITK010000126.1 GCA_949545755.1 Polaribacter sejongensis
AAAAAACTCGTTCAAATTTCTTTGAACGAGTTTTTTATATTTTATATTGAGACTGCTTACTTACCTTCAGCAGCTTTCTTTGCTTCTCTTTTCAATTTAAAATTTTCCAGAAGAGTTCCACCAATCCAATAAGGAACAACAAATGTTAATAAAAAAAGTAACAACCAAAAACCTGTTGTAAAAATAAACATGAATAAAACCAGTCCTGAAAATTGTGAAAAATCTAACATTTATATCTTTTGTAAAATTATTACGACAAAAATAACACTAATTTTCAAAAAAAATAGCATCAAAAAAGAGATTTTTTGTAGATTTCTAAAAATGACATTTATCAACTTTATGTCATTATAGTTTTTTGTATTTTTGCTTCACTAAAACACACATCTTACTCATGAAATATAGAATTGAAAAAGACACTATGGGAAATGTTGAAGTTCCTGCAGATAAATATTGGGGAGCACAAACAGAACGCTCAAGAAAAAACTTTAAAATTGGTGCCTCAGCTTCTATGCCTTTAGAAATTGTATATGGCTTTGCATACTTAAAAAAAGCAGCAGCGTATACAAATTGTGAATTGGGTGTTTTAGCCTCAGAAAAAAGAGATTTAATAGCACAAGTTTGCGATGAAATTTTAGCAGGAAAATTAGATAATCAATTTCCTTTGGTCATATGGCAAACGGGTTCTGGTACGCAATCGAACATGAATGTGAATGAAGTAATTGCGAACAGAGCACATGAAATTGCTGGAAAAGTAATTGGCGAAGGAGAAAAAACAATTCAACCCAATGATGATGTAAATAAGTCGCAATCATCAAACGACACCTTTCCAACAGGAATGCATATTGCAGCTTACAAGAAAATTGTAGCAACGACAATTCCAGGTATTGCCCAATTAAGAGATACATTAAAAGCAAAATCAGAGGCATTTAAAGACGTTGTAAAAATAGGACGTACACATTTAATGGATGCTACTCCCCTTACCTTAGGACAAGAGTTTTCTGGATATGTAGCACAATTAAACTTCGGTTTAAAAGCATTAAACAATACATTAGAACATTTATCACAATTGGCTCTGGGAGGAACAGCGGTGGGTACAGGATTAAATTCTCCTGCAGGTTATGATGTTTTAGTTGCAAAATATATTGCCGAATTTACAGGATTACCATTTATTACTGCAGAAAACAAATTTGAAGCTTTAGCAGCACATGATGCTTTAGTAGAGACTCATGGAGCGTTAAAGCAAGTGGCAGTTTCATTAAATAAAATTGCAAACGATATTAGAATGATGGCTTCAGGACCAAGGTCTGGGATTGGAGAAATTATGATTCCTGCAAACGAACCTGGTTCTTCTATCATGCCAGGTAAAGTAAACCCTACGCAAGCAGAAGCAATAACAATGGTATGTGCGCAAGTAATGGGAAATGATGTTGCTGTTACTGTTGGTGGGGCCCAAGGACATTATGAATTGAATGTTTTTAAACCGATGATGGCTGCAAACGTTTTACAATCTGCACAACTTATTGGAGATGCTTGTACATCTTTTGATGAAAATTGTGCGGCTGGTATTGAACCAAATCATACAAGAATCACAGAATTGGTCAACAATTCTCTGATGCTAGTAACTGCTTTAAATACCAAAATAGGATACTACAAAGCTGCAGAAATAGCAAATACTGCTCATGAAAATGGAACCACTTTAAAAGAAGAAGCTGTCCGCCTAGGCTATGTTACTCCAGAGCAATATGATGCATGGGTAAAGCCAGAGGAAATGACAAGTGGTTTGAAATAATATTTTTAGAACACATAAAAGAAAACCGAAATTGATAATTTCGGTTTTCTTTTATTGTAAATATCTTTCTTTAATAATATTGAAGCAATTCCTTCAATATCCATCTTGCTTAAGTATAGAAAAAAACAGTGTTTTTCTTTTAATAAATTCCTCTGCGAATACTCATAGGAAATATGAGGAACTTCCATAGCATCGACGAAGAAAGAGGCTTTAAATATTGTTAAAAAAAAGAACCTTTTTTTTTAGAAATCATTCGTAGAGGTTTACTTTATTTTTGTTTTATTTTCGCAGTAGATTATTATTCAAATAAATTTTAATTCGTTAATTTATAATTTTACGATAATATTGTAAAAATTCTGGCACTCCGACAAAAAAATGTTTCATACAATAAAAGAATATTTCAAATTCCTAACAAAGGCGTCCAATCAACATGGAGTTCATTCCCCTTTTGTCTATAATTTAGTGACCCAATGTTTTTACAAAAAAACAGCTGCTGACTTGTGGAATTCATTCTTAATATCCAAACAATTATTAGACACAAAAACAATACGGAAAGTTACAAGTCTTCATTCTACTTCCAAAACGGCAAGAATATCAACCAAAAAAGCGAAGTTATTAATACGTTTAATTGCTTATTTTAAACCAGAAAATATTTTAGAAATTGGAACTTCTATGGGTTTAGGAACCGCTGCAATTCAGATTGGAAATAAAAATTCTTCGATAATCTCTATAGAAAGTTGCCCACAAAGAGGTAAAATAAAGCACGAATTATTTAAAAAAAATAATTTTAATACGATTCATATCGTTCATGGAAATTGGAATGAAGCTTTACCAAAAGTGTTGAAAAAGCAACAATTCGATTTTATCTATTTTAATAAACATCAAACAAAAAAAGAAACCTTACAGTGCTTTAATCGTTGTCTAAACTCCATAAATAATGACGCTATTTGGGTTTTTAATGACATTTATAGTACTATAGAAATACAAGAAGCTTGGTTAGAAATTAAAAATCATCCAAAAGTAACGGTTACAGTAGATGTTTTTTTCTTGGGAATTATTTTCTTCAGAAAAGAACAAGCAAAAGAACATTTTAAAATTAGAGTTTAAAATATGTAATTGTATCTCTGTTAAATCGTTTAAGAGTTTTTCGCCATAACTTTTAAACGTTGTAACTTTGCTCCTTTCAAACTTAAAAACTTATTTCAATGAAAATATATACAAAAACTGGTGATACTGGTACAACGTCTCTTTATGGAGGTACGAGAGTAAAAAAATACAATTTACGTATTGAAAGTTACGGAACTGTAGATGAACTTAATTCTTATATTGGTTTAATAAAAGACCAAGAAATTAGTGATACCAATAAAAATTCTTTACTTAAAATTCAGAATGAATTGTTCACTTTAGGTTCAATGCTAGCAACTCCTCCAGAAAAGGAAACGTTAAAAAATGGAAAAGAAAGGCTCAATATTCCTAAAATTAATGAAAGTGCGGTACTTTTTTTAGAAAATGAAATTGACACAATGGATGCAACACTTCCTCAAATGACTCATTTTATACTTCCTGGAGGTCACCAAGCTGTGTCATTCTGTCACGTAGCAAGATGCGTTTGTAGACGTGCAGAGCGTCTTTCCGTAGCGCTAAATGACCAAGAAACGATCAATAATGACATTATAAAATACTTAAATCGACTTTCTGACTATCTTTTTACGTTGGCACGAAAATTGTCCAATGACTTATCAGTGGACGAGATTAAGTGGATTCCTGAAAAAAAATCATAAGTTCTTATTTTATCGATTTGAAGAATTTTTTAAGGTTTATTTTTCGCTGTAAATTATTGATTTAAAGCGAAAAATAAAATTTTACTCTTACTTTACAGTAAATTTCTTAAAAAAGACTTGCATAATTGCGTAAAAAAATTATTTTTGCACAAAATTAAACAACAAGAAATGTATTGGACATTAGAATTAGCATCTTATTTAGCAGATGCGCCTTGGCCAGCAACCAAAGATGAGTTAATAGATTACGCTATTAGAACCGGATCTCCTTTAGAAGTTGTAGAAAATCTACAAGATATAGAAGATGAAGGTGATTCGTATGACTCTATCGTTGAGATTTGGCCTGATTATCCGACTGAAGATGACTATCTTTGGAATGAGGATGAGTACTAAAATAAAAATGTAAAGTCTCTAAGGAGGCTTTTTTTTTGTTTTTTTTTTAATCAATAGCATGTTTTTTTTCGAGTTAGTCTAACTTGAATGTCAAATAAAATAATACCGTTACAGAAGTAACTCAAAAACATACATATAATGAATATTTTAAATTCAGTAATTAAAATTTTTGTTGGAGACAAACAGCAAAAAGATTTAAAAGGATTACAGCCAGTTGTAGAAGATGTAAGAAAATTTGAACTTGCTTTTTCTAAACTTTCTAACGATGAATTGCGTGCAAAAACAATTGAATTTAAAGAAATAATAAAAAAGGCTACTCAAGAGTTTAATCAAAAAATTATTGCTTTAGAAGAAGAAGCGACTACTGCAGATATTGATCGTCAAGAAGATATTTACACAGAAATAGATACTTTAAAAGACGAAGCTTACACCGTTTCTGAAGAAACACTAGTTCAAATTATGCCAGAAGCTTTTGCAGTAGTAAAAGAAACTGCAAAACGTTTTGTAGAATTCAAAGAAATCGAAGTAACTGCGACTCCTTATGACAGAGAAATATCTGCAGAAAGAGACAATGTTATTTTAAAAGGAGACAAAGCATTTTGGGCAAATTCTTGGGATGCAGCAGGTAAACCCGTTACATGGGATATGATTCATTATGATGTTCAATTAATTGGTGGTGCTGTCTTACATAAAGGTAAAGTGGCAGAAATGATGACTGGTGAAGGAAAAACATTGGTTTCTACTTTACCCGTTTATTTAAATGCCCTAACAGGAAATGGGGTTCATTTAGTTACTGTAAATGATTATTTAGCAAAACGTGATAAAGCGTGGATGGGACCTATATTTGAATTTCATGGTTTTACTACTGACTGTATTGACTATCATCAACCAAATTCTGACGCACGTAGAAAAGCCTACAATGCAGATATAACTTATGGTACGAATAACGAATTCGGCTTCGATTACTTGCGTGATAATATGGCAAGTTCTAAAGACGATTTAGTACAGAGAGCACCAAATTATGCGATTATTGATGAAGTAGATTCTGTTTTGATTGACGATGCAAGAACTCCCCTAATAATCTCTGGAGCAGTACCACAAGGAGATCGACATGAATTTACAGAATTAAAACCTTTGGTTGCTGATTTAGTCACGCTACAAAAACAACATTTAGTGAGTGTTTTAGCTGAAGCTAAAAAATTAATTGGAGAAGGAAATGATAAAGATGGTGGGTTCTTACTACTAAGAGTCTATAGAGGTTTACCAAAAAACAAAGCGTTAATCAAATTTTTATCACAAGAAGGCATCAAACAAATCTTGCAGAAAACCGAAAACTATTACATGCAAGATAACAACAAGTTAATGCCAGAAATAGATGAAGATTTATGGTTTGTTGTTGAAGAAAAAAACAATCAAATTGATTTAACAGATAAAGGAATCGCTGATTTATCAGAAAAAACAGCAAATGACAATTTTTTCGTTTTACCAGATATTGGTGTAAAAATTGGAGAGATTGACAATTCTGAAAACACTCAAGAAGAAAAAACTTCTCAAAAAGAAGAATTATACAAAGACTTTAGTATAAAAAGTGAACGTATTCACACCATGAATCAACTTTTGAAGGCCTACACTGTTTTCGAAAAAGATGTTGAATATGTGGTGATGGAAAATAAAGTAATGATTGTTGATGAACAAACAGGTCGTATTATGGACGGTCGCCGTTATTCAGACGGATTACATCAAGCAATTGAAGCAAAAGAAAATGTAAAAATTGAAGATGCGACGCAAACTTTTGCTACAGTAACATTACAGAATTACTTTAGAATGTATCGTAAACTGTCTGGTATGACCGGAACAGCAATTACAGAAGCTGGTGAATTATGGGAAATTTATAAATTAGATGTGGTAGAAATTCCAACAAACAAACCAATTCAAAGAGATGATAAAGAGGATTTAATCTACAAAACTGCGCGTGAAAAATACAATGCTGTAATAGAGGATGTCGTAAAATTAGTTGCAGAAAAAAGACCTGTTTTAGTAGGGACAACTTCTGTAGAAATATCAGAATTATTAGGTAGAATGTTGCAAATGCGTAAGATTCCTCATAATATTTTAAATGCAAAATTACATAAACGAGAGGCGGATGTTGTTGCGGAAGCGGGTAAACCTGGGGTTGTTACCATTGCAACAAACATGGCAGGTCGTGGAACAGATATCAAATTATCAAACGAAGTTAAAGAGGCTGGTGGTTTGGCTATTGTAGGAACCGAAAGACACGATTCAAGAAGGGTTGATAGACAGTTAAGAGGACGTGCAGGAAGACAAGGAGATGTGGGGTCTACTCAGTTTTATGTTGCTTTGGATGACAATCTAATGCGTCTTTTTGGCTCTGATAGAATTGCCAAAATGATGGATAGAATGGGGTTAAAAGAAGGGGAAGTAATTCAGCATTCTATGATTACCAAATCCATTGAAAGAGCGCAAAAGAAAGTAGAGGAAAACAACTTTGGTATTCGTAAACGCCTGTTAGAATATGATGATATCATGAACTCCCAACGTGAGTTTGTATACCAAAGAAGACGTCATGCTTTAGATGGTAAACGTTTGCAAGTAGATATCGCTAATATGATTTATGATACCTGTGAAGCGATTATCAACGGAAATAAGAGTGCAAAAGATTTTCAAAATTTTGAATTTGAATTGATTCGTTTTTCATCAATGGCTTCTCCAATTTCTGAAGAGGAATTTGAAAAATTATCAGAAAAGGAATTAGCTGACAAGCTGTATGAATCTGTTGCAGAACATTACAAAAACAAAATTGAAAGAAATGCTGTTTTAGCATTTCCAGTAATTAAAGATGTTTTTGAAAACGAAGGAGATAAATATGAGCGAATTGTAGTTCCTTTTACGGACGGAATTAAATCTTTACAAGTTGTTACCAACTTAAAAGAAGCCTATGAAAGCGAAGGGAAAAGCTTAGTGACCGATTTCGAAAAAAACATCACATTAGCGATTATAGATGAAAACTGGAAAAATCATTTACGTAAAATGGATGATTTAAAACAATCTGTTCAGAATGCATCATATGAACAAAAAGATCCTTTATTAATTTATAAATTTGAAGCTTTTGAATTATTCAAAAAGACCGTAGATGAAATAAATATCGCCGTATTATCTTTCTTATTTAAAGGAGAATTGCCAGCACAAAATAAAAATCAAATTTCTGAAGCACGTCAACAAAAAAGGGCGCATACAAGTACGAGTAAAGCAGATGTTCAAAACACAACTGAACAAGCAATTCAAAATTCTCGTCAACAATCATCTGAACCTGTTGAAACGATTGTACGTGACCAACCAAAAATTGGTAGAAACGAACGTGTTACCATTAAAAATGTAATTAGTGGTGAAGAAAAAGAAGTAAAATTCAAACAAGCAATTCCTTTAATTGAAAAAGGAGATTGGGTTTTAGTTTATTATTAAAGCAAGGCACTTTCCTGCAACTTTTCATGAATTTTCACAATACATAAATTCAGTAAGTAGAAAGAAAGAATAAAATATCAACACCTATTTTCATCGAAAAAACAACTTTCAAAAAACCGTTTAGAAATTCTAAACGGTTTTTTAAGCTTTACATCGAGGTATAAAAAAAGTATCTTCAGAGCAATTATCTTCTGAAGACCTATTAAAATAAAATTCACTTTTCTTTAATAGATAACCATTTTCTTTTCATTATTTTTGCCCTAAACTTATTTCCTTTGAAAAGAATACTTATTCTATTTTTTATACTTCTTTCTTCTTTTGTTTTTTCGCAAACAAAAAAAATAAATTACGAAGCCGAAATTCAAGAAGCTAATGAAGAAAAATATCCGGGTGCAACCCTTTTAATTGGGAATGTAAAAATGACGCATGATGGAATTGTCTTAACAAGCCAACAAGCATTATTCTATAAAGATAAAAATTTCTTCAAAGCAATTGGAAATGTATTGATTGAACAAGGAGATACCATTACTCAAACGAGTGACTACTCGGATTATGATGCCAATTCCAAACAAGCACTCTCTTGGGGCAATGTAATTTTAAAAGATCCTACGATGACCTTAACGACCGATACATTGCATTTTGATCGGTTAAATCAAAAATTATATTATAGAAATTATGCCACTATAAAGGACCAAACAAATACACTGAAAAGTAGAAAAGGCAATTATTATTTAAAAAATAAAAAATTCACTGCAACAACAAGAGTCACTGTAGTAAACCCTGAACACAATTTAGAATCAAATCATTTAGATTATTACACAAATTCAGGACTCACTTATTTATATGGTCCGTCTACAATTACCAACACCCAAAACGAAAATAGAATCTATTGTGAAAAAGGTTTTTATAATACAAAAACGGATGTTTCTCACTTTGTGAAAAATTCTAAAATATATCTAAAGGAAAGAACTGTTGAAGGAGACAGTTTGTATTACGACAAGAATAAAG
Organism: Polaribacter sejongensis; assembly: GCA_949545755.1. Taxonomy (GTDB): domain Bacteria; phylum Bacteroidota; class Bacteroidia; order Flavobacteriales; family Flavobacteriaceae; genus Polaribacter; species Polaribacter sejongensis_A. The sequence continues at coordinate 8,449 of CATITK010000126.1, forward strand.
GTTTTGCTTCTGCAACTAATAATATTCAGGTGATAGATACTGTAAAAAATTTCATAACAAAAGGAAACTACGCAGAAATCTTTGAACTCAAAGATTCACTTTTCATAATTAAGAGGGCCGTTGCTATTTCAATAATCGACAAAGACTCCATGTTTATTCATGGCGATACGATATTAATCACAGGGAAACCCGAAAAAAGAATCGTAAGAACATTCCACAATGTAAAAATATTTAAATCCGATTTACAAGGGAAATGCGATTCGATACATACAAATCAAACAACGGGACTAACTAAAATGTTTAGAAACCCCGTAATTTGGTCTGATCAAAATCAAATAACTGGAGATACAATTCACTTATTATCTAATGTAGAAACTGAAAAACTAGATTCGTTAAAAGTATTAAATAATTCATTTATTATTTCAAAAGATTCTGTGTCGGAAGAAGATTTCAATCAAATTAAAGGAAGAAACATGTTTGGTAAATTCGAAAAAAATAAACTTCGTTTACTTTTGGTAAAAGGAAATGCGGAATCCGTTTATTTTAATAGAAATGAAGAAACCAACGTGTTAGAAACCATTACGAAAGAAGTGTCTAGTAATATTAAATTCACTTTAGAAAACGGGCAAATAGAAACCATAATGTATTTAAAGACATCTGATGGCAATACCTATCCTCCTTCAAAATTACCAGATGATGTTAGAAAATTAAAAGGTTTTATTTGGCGGGAAGACGAACAACCAAAACAGCGAGATGATATTTTTACGAATGATAATAATAAAGTAGAAATACCTAGCGCAAATCTTTCTATAAAAAAACCATAATCTTGAAAAAAGATTTTTTCAAATATCAAGCACAAACCTCTCCTCACCCACTTGCCATAGAAATTTCTAAAGCAAAAGGAAGTTATATTTATGACACCTCGGGTAAAAAATATTTGGACTTTGTGGCGGGTGTTTCTGCAAATAGCTTGGGACACAATCATCGAAAGGTTGTAAGGGCTATTAAAAAGCAATTAAATAGCTATTCTCACGTAATGGTTTATGGGGAATTTATACAAAAACCACAAGTAGCATTGTGCAAATTATTAGCAGAAAATTCTCCTAAAAATTTAAACACGGTATACATCACTAATTCAGGAACAGAAGCAACCGAAGGGGCTCTAAAATTAGCGAAAAGGGCTACAAATAGGGCAGAAATAATTGCAGCAAAAAATTCTTATCATGGAAATACCATGGGCGCTATGAGTGTTTCTGGAGTAGAGAAACAAAATGCAGCCTTTAGACCTTTAGTACCGGGCACAAAATTTATTGTCTTTAACGATCCAACGGACCTCCATAAAATTACAACAAAAACTGCAGCAGTAATATTAGAAACAATTCAAGGGGGCGCAGGATTTATTATCCCTAAGAATGATTTTTTATCTAAAGTAAAAGAACGTTGTCAAGAAGTTGGCGCTTTGTTAATTTTAGATGAAATACAAACAGGCATTGGGAGAACAGGTACTTTTTGGGGATTCGAAAACTATCAAGTCATTCCTGATATAATAATTACAGGAAAGGGTTTAGGAGGCGGAATGCCAATTGGTGCTTTTATCGCTTCTTTTGAAAAAATGAGCTTACTAAAAGTCAATCCTAAATTAGGACATATTTCTACTTTTGCTGGACACCCTATAATTTCAGCAGCAAGTGCTGCAACGGTAAAAGAAATTACAAGTAGTAACTTGATACAGGAAGCTTTAAGAAAAGAAAAACTTATTAGAAATCTTTTAATTCACCCTTCAATTAAGGAAATTAGAGGAAAAGGATTAATGTTAGCAGCTTTTTTAGAAACTCCAGAATTGGTTGCAAAAGTGGTTCACAAATGCTTAGAAAAAGGATTGATTCTCTTCTTTTTATTATTTGAAGGTAGGGCAATGAGAATTACACCACCGCTCAATATTTCTGATAAAGAGATTAAAAAAGGGTGTAAAATTATTTTAAATGCGATAGATGAAGAACACCAGTAAGTAATCCGCTTAAAGAATACTATTCCAATAACATCATTGATTCTTTTTTTAGTAAATGTGTTTTTAATTTTTAGTGTAAAATTTTAAATAATAATTCTTTTAGAATACCTTTTTGAGACTGACTTGCTCCTACTCCTTTGCTTTTTATATCTGCCTCTCTTAAGAATGAAATTACCTGAGCTACTTTCCGCATTGGATAATTTCTTGCCGCTAAAAAGTATTCATCCACAAAATAAGGGCTCACACCAATAGCTCTCGCAACGGCACTTTTAGATTTGTCTTTCAAACCATGAAATAACAATAGTTGTGCAAAAAAACTATGCAACAAGGAAATCGTCATTACCAAAGGGTTATTCTTAGGGTTTTCAGCAAAATAGTTAATAATTCTATTCGCCTTTAGGATATTTTTATCTCCGATTGCTTTTCGCAATTCAAAATTATTGAAGTCTTTAGAAATACCAATATTGTCTTCTATATGATTGTCATCAATGATGGTTTCTTTAGGAAGAATTAGCATCAGTTTATCCAATTCATTAGATATTTTACTCAAATCTGTTCCCAAAAATTCAACCAACATTTGAGTTGCTTTTGGCGCAATTTGGTATTTTTTACCACTTAAAACTCTCCGAATCCAATCGTATACTTGATTTTCATACAGCTTTTTACTTTCATATATTAATCCCGATTTTGCAATTGCTTTGTGCAATTTTTTACGCTTATCAAGTTTTTTATATTTATAATTAAAAACTAAAACGGTTGTTTGCTGTGGGTTTTCAGCATACGCAACTAATTTCTCAATATTTCTACTTAAATCTTGCGCTTCTTTAACAATGATTACTTGCCGCTCTGCCATCATGGGATACCTTTTGGCTGCAGAAACAATATCTTCTATACCAACATCTCTACCATACATAACTTGCTGATTAAAGCCTTTTTCAGCTTCATCTAAGATGTTCTTTTCAATAAAATCAGAAATTTGATCTATATAATAAGGTTCTTCACCCATTAAAAAATAGATGGGTTTTATATTTCCCTCCTTGATCCCTGAAACAATGTCTTTAATTTCGTTCATGCTACCATCAAACTATAAATGCGACGAATTTACGAATAATTTAAAAAAAAATCTGTACGTTTTTAAATCGAAAAAATATTATTAATGTGACTTTTAAACTCCTATTTAGGCGCAGCTTTGTGAGCTACCTCTATAACCCACCACCCAAATCAAGACATACCTCAAATAAAGTTCGAACAATAGCATCACATTCTTTTTTATAAACCATTTTAATTTGTGATATTCGTACCAATGAAAATGCAAAAATTGAAACTTCCTAGTTATAATTTCAAACTCAAAATCAACCAAAATAAGCCCCTTATTTTTGATGAATTGAGAAAAAAATACATGGTTTTAACTCCCGAAGAATGGGTACGTCAGCATTTTGTGTGTTTTTTGATTCATGAAAAAAAATACCCTATTTCTTTAATTGCTTTAGAAAAACAATTAACCATAAATAATCGTAAGAAAAGAACAGATATTTTGGTCTTTAATAAAGCAGGAAAGCCTGAGATTATTGTAGAATGTAAAGCACCTTCTATCAAAATAAATCAAGATACTTTTGATCAAATTGCACGATACAATTTAAAACTAAAAGCCAATTACTTGATTGTTACCAATGGTTTAGAACATTTTTACTGCAAAATGGACTTTGAAAATGAAACCTATATTTTCTTAAAAGAAATCCCTGATTACAGATAACACTTTTTCGTTACTGCGAGAACAAAAACCCAAACCTACCTTAATAAAATCAGTTTCTGCCTGCGGATGAATAACAGACTTTAAAAACAGTTTCATTATTAAGAAAAGTTTAAAGAAAAACTAATTTATAAAATGTAAATTTGCTATCTTGAAAATAGCAATCATCATATTGAATTGGAATGGTCAAAAACTACTCGCAAAGTTTTTGCCATCTGTCGTAAATTTTAGTTCACAAAAAGCAGACATTTATATCGCTGACAATGCTTCCACAGATGGATCTATTGCTTATGTTCAAGAATTTTTTCCTGCTATAAAAATAGTTGAAAACGCTACAAATGGTGGCTATGCAAAAGGGTATAACGATGCTTTACAAATGATTCAAGCAGATATTTATTGCTTATTAAATTCTGATGTAGAAGTTACAGAAAATTGGTTAGACCCCATTTTAAAAGTTTTTAAAGCTGATGAAAAAACAGCTATTATTCAACCAAAATTACTCGATTTTAAAGACAAAACGAAGTTTGAATATGCAGGAGCTGGTGGTGGTTTTGTAGATTTGTATGGATATCCTTTTTGCAGAGGACGCATTTTTAATCATTTAGAAACGGATCAAGGGCAATTTAATGATGAAACTGATATCTTTTGGGCATCAGGTGCTTGCTTGTTTATACGCTCAAAAATATATCATCAATTAGAGGGTTTCGATGAAGATTATTTTGCGCATCAGGAAGAAATTGATTTATGTTGGAGAACTCAAAACATTGGGTACAAAGTAAAATACGTAGGAACTGCTGCTGTTTATCATGTTGGAGGAGCAACTTTACAAGAAACCAATCCACAAAAAACATATTTAAACTTTAGAAATAGTTTGTTAAATGTTGTGAAAAACGTTCCAAAGAAATGGCTTTTATTCGTTGTTTTTTCACGTTTACTTTTGGATGGAGTTGCAGGAGTAAAATTCATGATTGAATTGAGACCCATCCATACCTGGGCAATATTAAAAGCACACTTGGGTTTTTATAAAAATTTTTATAAATTTCTAAAGAAGCGAAAAAAACTATCAAAAAAACCAGCTTACAATTTATACACCAGTATTGTTTGGCAACATTTTGCTTTAAAAAGAAAAGTCTTTAACGATTTAAAATAAAAAACTCATCTTACCACTGTATTCTTAAAAAAGTTGACTTAGTCTCACAAATCATTCATCAACCTTTTAATTTTCCCACTCAATTATCTTACATCTTAAAGAATATCTATACTTCCTTTTCCTTCTCGAAGAACTATTGGATCATTTGTTAAATCGATTACTGTAGAGGCTTGATTATCTCCAAAACCTCCATCGATTACTACATCAACTAGGTTTCCCCATTTTTCGAAAATCAGCTCTGGATCTGTAGTATATTCTAGAATTTCATCATCATCTCTGATGGAAGTAGACACAATTGGATTCCCTAAGTTTTCAACTAAAGTTCTTATGATAGTATTGTCAGGAATGCGAATACCAACTGTTTTTTTTTTCTTAAATACTTTTGGTAAATTATTGCTTCCAGGTAAAATAAACGTGTAGGGTCCAGGTAAAGCTCTTTTAAGAATTTTAAAGGTAGTACTGTCTATTTGCTTTACATAATCTGATAAATGACTTAAATTATTACAAATAAAAGAAAACTTTGCCTTCTCTAGCTTAACTCCTTTAATCAAAGCAATCTTTTCTAAAGCCTTATTATTTGTAATATCACAGCCTAAACCATAAATTGTATCCGTAGGATAAATGACCAAACCTCCATTTTTCAGCACCTTTACAACTTGGTCTATTGCCTTTTGATTTGGATTTTCATTATATATTTTAATGAATTCTGCCATTATATAAAGATACAAAAAAACTCAATTTAATATAGTTTCAAAGGGAGTTTATAGAAAAATACTGTTATCTAAGATTTATCTACCATTCTAAACCCTTCTCCATGAATGTTTAAAATTTCTACAAATTCATCTGGTTTTAAATACTTTCGAAGCTTTGCGATGTATACATCCATACTTCTTGATGTAAAATAATTATCATCTCTCCAAATCTTTGTCAATGCTAACTCTCTTGGCATTAAATCATTTTTGTGAATTGCCAACATCCGTAACAACTTACTCTCTTTTGGTGAAAGTTTTATTGGTTCTCCATTGTCACCTATTGACAAGTATCTCAGTTTAGAATTAAAGAAAAAACTACCTATTTGAAATTCAAACTGTTCTGATTCTGCAGATTTATCAATGTCTTTTCTTTGTGAAATTGCCTTAATTTTATGCAACAATACCTCAGAGTCGAAAGGTTTATTTAAATAGTCATCTGCACCTACAGCATACCCTTTTAAAATGTCTTCTTTCAATGTCTTAGCCGTTAAGAAAATAATAGGTATTTCTTTATTAGTACCTCTAATGTCTTGCGCTAAAGAAAAACCATCTTTTCTTGGCATCATTACGTCTAAAATACATAAGTCATAATCGTTGTTTTTAAACATGATTAGTCCCTCAATTCCGTCTTTAGCAAGTGTTACATTATAATCGTTTAGTGCTAAATAATCTTTTAAAACAGTTCCAAAATTTGGATCATCTTCAACTAATAAAATTTTCTTACTTCTCATTTTCTATTTTTTATTTTCTAAATTAAAGGTAAACTTACTGTAAATATACTTCCAGTTCCTTTTTCACTCTCTACCAAAACAGTGCCATGATGTTTTTCAACAATTTCTTTTACATAAGCCAAGCCAAGTCCATGACCTTTTACATCATGTATGTTACCTTTTTGCTCTCTATAAAATTTATTAAATACAAGCTTCTGAACTGCTTTACTCATTCCTATTCCTTCATCTTTTATTTTAAAAATAAAAAATTTATTGGTACTCTCAGTGTACACATTTATTTTAGGTGCTCCTTCAGAATACTTCAAAGCATTTTCTAATATATTAACAATTACATTTGTTAAATGAAATTGATTACATGGTAATTCTGATATTATTGCTTCAAAATGTGTTTCTAAGCTTCCGTTTTTATCTGCGATTAATAAATCAATACGTGTAATTCCATCCTCTATTAGGTCGTGAACATCTATTGTTTCCTTACTAATATCAATCTGATTTTTTTCTAACCTTGAAATCCGTAAGACATTTTCTACTTGAGTATGCATTCTTTTATTTTCATCTCGGATCATTTGTGCATAGTATAAAATTTTATCTTTATCATTAATAATCTTTGGATTCTTAATAGAATCTAATGCCAAATTAATAGTTGCAATAGGTGTCTTAAACTCATGGGTCATATTGTTTATAAAATCAGTTTTTATTTCTGATATCTTCTTTTGCCTGATTAATTGATAAAGAGAACTTGAAAATGCAAATGTTATAATTAAAATAAAAAACAAAGACAGTAATAAAATATCTGAAATACCTGAAAGTATATGCTCTTTTTTTGATGGAAAAGTAACATATAATTCATAATCTGGAATCCCTGTTATATTAAAAAAAAGGGGGTATTTATAGCTTTCTTTTTTATTAATGGTATAATAACCAGACTTTAATTTTGTAGCAAACCCGTCTTTACTATAGACTCCATATTTAAAGTCTAACGTAATATTCCGTTTTTCTAGTTCGTCTTTAATGGTTTCATTTAATTCTCTATTACTTACTCTTTTATGTATCGGTCGTGTACTATTAATATTTCTAAATATTTCCGAAAATTGATTTCTCTCGATACTTTTCAACCTTTTGGTTAAAGAAAATCTCTTTTCATCTACAGAGGAAAATAAATCATCTGATCCTTTAATTAATCGAGACTGAAAAAAATCGTTTTTACCAGTAACTCTTTTGATGATTATAGTATCATTATCTAGAAAATCAACAGGCATTTTAAAACTTTCTTCTAAAATTGTGCCACCGTAACTGAATTTTTGTTTTGCTGTAGTATCTATTTCTTGGAATAAAAAATTTTTAATTTGAGCTTCGTCTGCTAAAATTTTATTCTCAAGAATACCTTCGTACTTTTTTTCTAAAGAAAACGCTTCTTTTTCATTAATTCTTTCGGAGATACTCCCCAAAGATTTTTGAACGTCATTCTTAAATTGTGCTTCCTTACTTTCTAGAGCATTGTTAATCCAATACAATTGAACGACAATAATTCCTACTAAGGAAATAGTCATTAAAGCAACAATAAAAACAAACATTTTCTTACTCATTTTTCAAAGTTACAATTTTCATAAATTGAATTTATTGTTTTTATCAAAAAGTAACTGTTTTAATTAAAATTTAAGAAAAAATTAAGAGTAATGTTGAATTAAATTAAATTAAAATGCTTTTTTTGTTAAAATATTATGAATTTTAATGATTTGATACTCGACCATTTTACGATCAAAATTATAAATAATGTAGTTAGACTGTAGTTGTTTTTTCACTTCTAACCATTGGTTTTTCATTCTACTCTCTATGACTTCTTTAGTGCTTTTATCTCTTAGCATAGCTCTTTCAATTCTAAGATCTAAAGGAGCAAAAACAGTTATAATAATATCGCAATTTAAATGACTGTTACTTTCAAAGAGAATTGCGTTTTCATAAATTATATACTGCTTTTTTTGATGTTGATTCACAAATTGCTGAAAGTGCCTTTTTACTTCGGGATGAACAATGGCGTTTAGAATCTCTAATTTTCTTTTATTGTTGAAAACAAGATTTGCAATAAAAGTGCTATTAAGTTGATTTTTATGATACGATTCTTCTCCAAATTGTTCACAAATCTTGGCTTTAATTATTAATGAAGAGTTCATTAATTTTTTTGCTTCAAAATCTGCGTTGTAAACAACAACGTGATCAAATTTTGAAAAAAATTGTGCTACTGTCGTTTTACCACTTCCTATTCCTCCAGTTAAACCAACAACCATTTTATTTCTGAATTAAAAAATCAATCTTATTTGGAAACACTTTAAAACTTTTTATAAAACTAGATTTTGCTACTACTTTAGGCAACAAGTAACTAAGATTATTTTCTTTAGAAATAGTATAATCACAGACAACTTTAAAAAAGTTTTTATCAATTTTATTAAAATTGGAAAGCCCCACTACATAAAAAACTTCCACCGTTTTATTTAACATCGTTAATTCAACATTCTCAGGAAGATTGGTGACTTTAAAAGGAATTTTAAAAGAACCTTCGGTGAACTTTTCTACCTTTCCACTTATTGTTGTATACTCAGAATCCACTTTAATATTCGCTGAGTTTTCTGGCAATATGATTTTAACTTTTTCAGAAAAATCAGCCATTACATCTTTTAGTTCTAACACCCCTAAACTAAGTGTTTCTATTTGTGCTATTTGTGCTTCTGGTCCAGAAATCATAACACTATCTGGCGATACTGCTATCGCTTCTAAAACATCATAACCAATATGATAACCGATTGCTAAATTAGGTTTTAAAGGGACTTTTTTAGAAATTAAATTTCCAATTTCTAGATAAATGGTATCCAAAACAACTCCTTGTAATTGAATGCTAGAATTCAATTGTTGTTGAATTGTATTTATTTGATTTTTTGTTAAAAAATAATACCTATTTAACGATTTCTTCGTCAAATTAGCCGCATTTAATAAAAGCGTCATACTTCCAAATCTTGACTTTAAAATATTAAAACCCGAAGTTCTTACGATGATGTCCAATTCTTTAGTTGGTTCTCTTTCTAATCGCTGATCTTGTGGAATACTGTGATAGCTCACTGGAAAAGTTAATAAGGTCGTGTATTCTTTAGAAAGTGTTATTAAAAGCCATATTAAAACAGATGCGACTAAAAAACTTATAAAACTTTTTGATATTTTTTTATTCTTAATCAAGATAGAGTGAATTTTTATGCAATCTACATAAAAGCTGGTAAACAAAAAAGTGAGCAGTATCTTAAAAGACACTACTCACTTATTGTTTTTAAAACTTATTTTTTATTTTTTAACTGGTGCTAAAAACTTTTTACTTAATTCCATTGAAATTGCAGAACGCTCGAACTTAATTTTTCCAGCGCTTGTTTCAATAGTAATTGTATTGTCTGCTGCATTAATTTCAGCAATTTTACCATGTATTCCGCTAGAAGTCACAACTTTTGCTCCTTTTTTAATTTCTGCTTGAAAAGCTTTTTCTTTCTTTTGACGATTCATTTGTGGTCTTATCATAAAGAAATAAAAGACAAAAATAATCGCTAAAAAAGGCAACATACTCATTAGTGATCCAACTCCTTCTTGTAAAAATATTACATTGTACATAATTATATTTTGGCTTTTGGTATTACAGAACCTTTTAATGTTAATATTTCTCTACCTGATTCTGTGTTAGTGGTTAGAGTTATTGTTTTTTGTTGTTTATTTGGTTTTCCTTTCGTGTTAAATTTCACTTTAATCTCTCCACTTTCCCCTGGTTTAATAGGTGCCTTAGGCCAAACTGGAACGGTACATCCGCAAGATGCTTTTGCATTGGTAATGACTAAATCGGTTTTTCCAGAATTGGTTACTAAATAAGATGTTTCAACAACATCACCTTCATTAACTGTTCCGAAATCATGAACTTGTTTGTCAAAAGAAATCAACGCTGTTCCCTTCTCTATCTCTATGTCTCTAGACTTCGCAGTGTCTAAATTTTCTTTATTTATTTTTGTAGTCGCACTTGCTCCATCTTTACAGGCAGTGAAAAAAGAAGCCGTAATTAAAAAAGCAAATAGCATTGTTATTTTTTTCATAATGTGTTTATTTGGGTTTATTTGGGTTTATTTGGTGTAAAAATAATAAATTAATTGTCTAAAACAATATATTTAAAGTAATCCTCTACCAATTTTCACAATTCTTTTATTTTCTATAAATTCCTTAGAGATTTTATCTAAAACGCCATTAATAAAATAGCTGCTTCTTTCAGTAGAATAATCTTTTGAAATCTCAATATATTCGTTAATCGTTACTCTTGTTGGTATTGAAGGAAAATTGAGAAACTCAGAAATTGCCATTTTTATAAGAATCATATCGATATCTGCAATTCGATCTGTTTCCCAGTTTGGCGTTTTATTTTCAATCTCTTTTTCGTATTCGCTATTTTTTAAGACTGTTTTTCTAAATATTTGTGAGACAAAATCTTCATCATCTTTGTCTTTGTAAAGGCTCCCTAAAACAAATATTTTATCTTCTTTCTGTTTACTCAAAGTTTTTATCACCCAAGTGTTTACAAAAGGAATATCATCTACCCAGGAAATCATGGTGTCTTCATAATATTCTCCTAATTTATCATTTGGAGCAATAATTTCTTTGAAAAAATCGATAACGAAAGCTTTATCAACCTTGTAGGAAGCGTCCGAAGAATCTAAATATTTTTTGTATAAATCGCTTTCCTGCAATTGATCAAAAACAATTTTCACATATTCACTCTCTAATTCCCAATTTCTTAAATTATTTAGTTCAACATAACCTTCTACACTAACGCTTTCTGCAATGGTGTTTATCAGTTTATTGTCTATAAATTTAGTGTTTGGTTTTAAATCTTCTTTGGTTGCAAGAATTTTCTTTCTAGAAAGCGCAATCTTTTTTGCAGCTAATTTCTGAACCTCTACCAGCAATTGAAGGTTCAAAACATACAAGTCGTACATTTTTAAAATACTATGTTTTAAAAATTTTTCTTCTCTAATGATATCATCATTATGAGATTGCAATATAGCGTATACAGACTGCATTACTTTAACTCTAATATGTCTTCTGTTAATCATCTTCTAAAGAACTTGTATAAATTTCGCTGCAAAAATAGTGTTATTTGCTTTTATTCTATCACG
>CATITK010000127.1 GCA_949545755.1 Polaribacter sejongensis
AAAGCACTGGCACTTTTCTTGTTTTTCATCATTTAAGATTTAAAAGGTTTGTAAAAATAATAAAACCTATCTCTTAAATTCAAATGATAATTAGTTCACTTTTTGCTGACGTTATACATTATAATTACAACTTCGTATGAAGATTATGCAATAAAAACAATAAATGAATACCATGTTTCTGGTTACATTTTAAAACCAGTTAAACAGCTCAACATCATAAAATCAATAGCGACAGCAGTTGCTAAAATACTTCAAAAAAGAGCACTCCTTTATAAAGAAAAAACCAATATCCTTACGAATAAAATATTAGCGATACCAACAATAACTTCCATTGAGTTTTTAGAAACTACAAATATTGTTTATTTAGAAGCAGATGTTAAATACACTGTCTTTTATTTAGAAGATGGAACTAATAGAGTTGTTTCTAAAAATATAGGAGAATATGAAAAACACCTTCCAAAAGACTTGTTTTTTAGAATTCACCATAAATATGTTGTAAATATTAAAAAAGTAAAACTTATCAATAAATCTGATGGCAACTATTGCCAATTGATAACTGGTAAAACTTTATCTATTGCCAAAAGAAGGCAAGATGAATTAAGAAAATTTTTGAATTTAAAATAGCAACATTCTTTGGAGTTATTAAAAATTTAAATAAATATTTTATTACGTAGATCTTATTTGATGAAATTTTTTGTGAAAACTTCCTTTTTCTATAAAGTCATTTCTATAAGAATGTGTGTAATGTAATTGTATATAATTAGCGAGACTTCTTAATATAACAAATATTATTAAAACCAGTGAAACTCGTTTCCTTTTTTTTTGTAGTTTCATTTTTTGGATACAGAGTTTTACGAGATCTACGAAAAACGATCACTAAAATAAATTATAGGGTTCATTCGGACAAATCAATTGAAAATCAAGTAATTAATCTCTATCCATAAAGTCTTGATAAGAGTTTTGAGTAATTGCTTTACCTAAAGAATCTAGTTTTCTTGTATCTAAACCTTTTTCTAGAATTGGTTTCTTGTTTACATAATCATACACACAAATTCCGTTTTTAGTAAGGGTGCCAAAACCTTTATTAAAAATATAATGCGCGTATTGTTTGTCAGAGGTATTAAAGATGTTTTTACTAAAAATAAATTCAGAATTATCTCCATCAAATAAATCTAAAAGAGAATAAGAGAGATCTACTTGACTTGAAATATTGTCAATTTTAAGTCCAGTTTTATTTAATGCTCCGCCCAACCATAACATTGGTATTTTGAATTTTTTTGGAGAGTTAAAAGCTCCTTCGTGTTTTGGTACTCGATTTCCGTGATCTGCTATAATAATAATTAATGTATTTTTATACCAAGGTTGCTTTTTTGCAAAGTTCATAAAGTCCCCAATTACTTTATCTGTATAAGCATGTGCACTTCTAAATTTATTTTCTTCAGTGTCTTTTCCAAATTTATAGGTACCCGGAAATTCATAAGGTTCATGGCTTGTTAATGTCAAAGCAATTTTAAAAAAAGGATCGTTTTGTTTTCCTGATAAATCTTTCGCAAAACGTTGCATGAAAACATGATCATGAACACCCCATTTTGAGTTCCAATCTTTTTTGTCAAAATCATTTCCATCTACAAAATTGGTGATTCCTGCATTACGTAAATACGTATTCATATTACCAAAATTTAAATCACCTCCATAATAAAACGACGTTTTATATCCCAATTCAATCATTTTTCTAGGCAACATAGGCAGGCTTCTGTTTTTGTTAGGCCTTTTCATGATTGACTTACTAGGCTGCGGATAATAACCACTTAAAATTGCAGGAATTCCTTTGTCGGTTCTGTCTCCATTTGCATAGAAATTTGTAAATAAGATACCTTCTTCAGAAAGTTTGTTGAGGTTTTCTGTAACGTTGGGTTCTCCTCCTAAAACTTCGACAATTTTAAAGGTCAATCCTTCCCAAATAATTAAAAGAACATTTGGTTTTTTTGTATTTAAAATACGATCTGTATTCGAGTCCAAAAGCGAATTTCTTCTTTTACTAATAATATTCCTAGCGATGTTTTTATCAAAACATTTGTAAGGATTTTTACCATTAGGCTTGTGAGTAAGTGCATTGAAGAAATTCCAATTATAGTTGATCGCTGCGTGATTTGCAAACATCTCACTAGAAAAGTATACATTACTTTGATTTATAGGTGTGGTCTGTAAACCACCTCTAATAGGAATAATTAACGTAGCAGTTATCAACAAAAAAACAAATGATTGTAACCAAAAACTTTGTTGTACTTTTTTAATTTTTTTTGTAATAACTCTATTGAATAATTTAATAAAAAAGAAAGAAATAACTATCCAAAAAACAGTTCCTGAAATAATTTGGTAGGTAGATGCAGAAGCGACCATAACTTCTGGGGTGTTTAAGTACGTTAATAAAGTGGCGTCTAAACGAGTTCCCCAAGATTGGTATAAGTTTGCATCAATAATTAGTAGCAGGTTAAAAATAACGATTAGTATTGATGAATACCATTTTATAATTGTTCCTATTTTTTTTGAGTCTACAAAAACGGATATCATCATCAATAGAAAAGGAATAAAACACAAGTAGGCAGTGAATGAAGTGTCTAATTGTAAACCGTAAACAAATGTTTTTAGTGTTGTTAAAAAACCCAATTCTTTTGTTTGATCAAAATAAAAGAATAAAAAAAAGAAACGCGTAAAAACAAAATAACCAATCCATAAAAGGAAGTAGTATATATTAAATAAAAGACGGTTTTTAAATTTTTTCAATATATTGAGATTCTATGAGTTAATTTTTATTTTCTAATCAAAAAGAAAAGGGTGTTTCTGACGACAACCCTATGAGGTTTCCGTAATTTTTAAACGTGCTTTTGCGGTTACAGAAACATCAGCATAATTATTGTTTAAATATTTTAGGTATCCAGTTATGGCAATCATTGCTGCATTGTCTGTGGTGTATTCAAATTTAGGAACATACGTTGTCCAACCAAAATATTTTTCTGCTAATTGTAAACGATTTCTAATTTCTGAATTAGCAGAAACACCACCCGCAATAGCGATATGTTTGATGCCAGTATGTTTTACCGCATTCTTTAATTTATCCATTAAAATTTCTACAATAGTATATTGTATAGAAGCACAAATATCATGTAAATTTTCAATAATAAAATTAGGATTTATTTTCACCTGTTTTTGAATGAAATATAAGATGCCTGTTTTTAATCCACTAAAACTAAAATCTAAATCTCCCACTTTTGGTTTTGTAAAAGAAAATGCTTTTGGATTTCCTAATTTGGCATATTTGTCAATTAAAGGACCTCCAGGGTATTGCAACCCTAAAATTTTTGCAGATTTATCAAAAGCCTCACCAACAGCATCATCAATAGTTTGTCCTAAAATTTCCATTTCAAAATGATTGGTTACTTTTACAATTTGTGTATGCCCCCCACTAATGGTCAAACAAATAAAAGGAAAGGGAGGTGCTTTATGACTATCATCTTCAATAAAATGCGATAATATATGTGCTTGCATATGGTTTACATCAATTAGAGGGATTTGCAAACCTAAAGCTAACGACTTTGCAAAAGAAGTGCCTACTAACAAAGAGCCCATTAATCCAGGGCCCCGTGTAAATGCAATTGCAGATAAATTTTCTTTAGTAATATTTGCTTGTTTCAATGCTTGTTGTACAACAGGAACAATATTTTGTTGATGCGCTCGAGATGCTAATTCAGGTACAACACCACCATATTTTGAATGTATTTCTTGATTTGCTACAACATTACTCAATACTTTTGCGTTGCAAGTTACAGACGCACTTGTGTCATCACAAGAAGATTCAATTCCCAAAATATAAATATGTTTTTCCATTGAAAACGATAATTTAAAGCGAAATTAAGGATAATTTTATGTTGTCATCCTTTTTTAAGAATAGAAATTTAATTCTTTGTTAAATTTGCACGTTCTTTGTAAATATTGGCAGTATTTTTGATTTGTTTACACTGCTATTGTTAGAATCATTTAAATAGAAGTTATTATCAAAAAAGTAAGAATAAAAATACTGAAATTACTAGGGTACTTTCTACTCTTTTTACTATTACTTAGTGTTTTGCTTTCGCTACCTGCAATTCAAACAAAGCTAGGAGATTATGCTACCAAGAAACTTAATGGAGATTTTAATACTAATATTTCCATTCAAAAAATTGATTTATCTTTTTTAGGAAGTATACAATTAAAAGGGGTCAAGATTAGAGATCATCACCAAGATACTTTAATCTTTGTAAAGAACTTAAGAACCTCTATTTTGAGCGCAAAAAAAGTTTTAGAAAGTGAAGTGAATTTAGGGAGCGTTTCTATAGAAGGAGTTCATGTTTATATGAAAACTTATAAAGGAGAAACAGATGATAATATGGCTATTTTTATAGATAGTTTTGATAATGGATTGCCAAAAGATACTTTGTCTAGCCCTTTTATATTAAGATCGTCTAACGTTTATTTGAAAAATTTAAATTACAGATTGCTCAATGAAAATAACAAAAAATCAATTTCATTTTCTGCAAGAGATATCGGGGGAAGCTTACAGGATTTATTGGTTTATGGTCCTGATTTTTCTTCAAAAATAAGAGGATTGTATTTTGTGGATAATAAAGGTTTAGAAATAACTAATTTAACGACAGACTTTACTTATTCTAGGACTGCAATGCATTTTAAGCATACACTATTACAAACAAGAAAATCAAAGGTTAAGGCAACAATTGATTTCATATACAAAAGAGAGGATTTAATTTCGTTTAATGACAAAGTCAATATTAAAGCAATTTTTGATCATAGTGAAATTGCTATTCCAGATTTAAAAAAATATTACAATAAATTAAGTGGTCGTGATTTAATTCATTTTTCTGGAAATGTAAACGGAAAACTAAATAATTTTTCTCTAGATAATCTTTTATTAACATCAAAACAGGGTATTAAAGTAACTGGAGATTTAGATTTTATAAATGCAGTTAATTTTGAAAGAGGATTTGTTTTTAATGGTGATATAGAAAACGTAACGGCCACTTATGACGAGTTAAAAAACATATTACCGACTGTTTTAGGAAATACGTTGCCAACAGAACTTAGAAAATTCGGAAAGTTTACTATTGAAGGAAAAGTACATCTTACTCCATTACAACTGAATGCTTCTACCGCTTTAAAGTCAAAAATAGGAAGTGTTATTTCAGACTTAAAAATTTCTAATATTGACAATATAGATTTTGCTACTTATAACGGAAAAATAGCTTTAAAAAAGCTCAATGTAGGCGTATTATTTAATAACCCTTTATTTGGTGAGGTTTCATTAAAAGGAGACATAAATGGAAGAGGTTTTAAGTTGGAAAACATAAATACTTCTTTTTTTGGGCTTGTTTCGAAAATTAATTTCAAGAACCATTCATATAAAAATATTGTTGCAAATGGTCAATATCAAAATAACAAGTTTGATGGAAATTTAACAATTGATGACGAATATTTTAAAATGAAATTTAATGGGTTAGCAAACTTTTCTTCAAAAATTCATAAGTTCGATTTTAAATCTGATATCGAGTATTTAAATTTAAAAGAAACCAACCTTTTTACAAGAGATAGTATTGCTCTTTTCAAAGGGAATATTGAGTTAGATTTCGAAGGAAATACGTTTGATGATATTATAGGGAAAGCAATTTTTAAAAATATTTTATACACAAATCAAACAGCCGAATTCAATTTTAAAGAATTTGTGATAAGTTCTTCTTTGAAAGAAGGGATTAAAACCATAAAAGTGGCATCAGAAGATATTGCTAACGGATCGCTTTCTGGGCAGTTTTCTTTTTCAGAATTGTTGCCAGTTGCACAAAATGCTTTAGGAAGTATTTATACAAATTATAAGCCTTATGTAGTAGCACCAAATCAATTTTTAGACTTTAATTTCACTATTTATAACCAAATCGTAAGCGCGTTTTTTCCTGATATTTCTATTGATGACAATACTAAGATTAAAGGGAGAATTAAAGCCAATAAAAACCATTTGAAACTAAAGATATCTTCTCCAAAAATTAATGTTTATGGTAATGAAATAAAAAATATTTTACTGAGAACAGATAACCAGAATTCGCTTTATGATTCGCATTTAACAGCTTCAGCAGTTACCACAAAATATTATAATGTTTCTAAGATTAACTTATTGAGTTTAAATCTAAACGATACTTTATATTTTAAATCTGTTTTTAAAGGAGGGAAGAAGCAGGACGAAGATTTTAATTTCGATTTTTTCTATACATTTAATCCAGAAGGAAAATCTGTTGTTGGTTTTGAAAAATCATCATTTAAATTTAAAGAAAATGTTTGGAGTATTAATCCAGATAAATCAAATACAAATAAAGTAACTTTCAATTTACAAGAAAATGAATATAATTTTAGTGCGTTTAAATTTCTTTCTGGAGTGCAAAAAATCGCATTTTCAGGGAGTATAAAAGGAGATGGCGAAAAAGCCCTTTTAGCAGATTTCACGAATGTTCAGCTGGAAAGTTTTTTACCTAAAATAGATAGTTTAGCTTTAAAAGGCGTGCTTTCTGGTGATTTAAGTTTTGTTCAGAAAGAAGGTATTTACAACCCTTTAGGAGCACTGTCTATTAAAGATTTTGAAGTAAATAACTTTAATCAAGGAAATTTATCTTTCAATATAGAAGGGGATAATTCTTACGAAAAGTATCGTGTTGATTTATCTATAGAGAATCAAAAAGTTAAAAGTATTGTAGCACTAGGCTCTCTAGATTTTTCAAAAAAAAGGCCTATGATCGATTTACGGGTCTTTTTAGAAGAATTCGGTTTAGATGCTTTTAGTCCTCTTGGGAAAGATGTTTTATCCTCTATTAGAGGAACTGCAAATGGAGATTTTTATTTAAGAGGTTTTTTTGGTAACCCAGCAATGGAAGGGGTACTTATGCTTAAAAATGCAGGCCTACAATTTCCGTATTTAAATGTAGATTATGATTTTGAAGGAGCAGCTATTATTACACTAAAAGAGCAATCTTTTATTTTTGAAGATATTACCCTTAAAGACACGAAACAGCAAACCAAAGGAAGACTTCTTGGAGATATCACCCATTTAAACTTCAAAAAATGGTTTTTAAACATTGAAATAGAAAGTAACAATCTATTGGTTTTAGATACAGAAAAAACAGATGAAGCTTTGTATTATGGCACTGCTCTTATAGATGGTGCCGCAAGTATAACAGGGTTAACGGATCAATTAACAATAGATGTTAATGCAAAAACGATGTCAGGGACTACTTTTGTAGTACCTCTTAAGGACCTTGAAACTATAGACAGTTATAGTCTAATTCATTTTAAATCTGATACATCAGTCATAAAAGATAGGCAAAATGAAATTGCAAATGAAGCCTTAAAAGGGGTGTCAATAAATATTGATTTAGAAGTAACAAAAGCAGCAACTGCACAGGTGGTAATCGATGAAATAAATGGTAGTCAATTAACGGGTAATGGAAAAGGAAACCTTAGAATAGAAGTTGATACTCGCGATAAGTTTAATATGTTTGGAGACTATACCATAGATAATGGGGTTTATGATTTTAAATATGGTGGTATTGTAAACAAACCTTTTTTAATACAAAAAGGAGGCACCATATCATGGAATGGAAATCCTTTTGAGGCAAATTTAGATGTAACAGCCACCTACGTTGCAAAAGCAAATCCAGGTGTTTTATTACAGAATTTTAATTCAAATAGAAAAATTGAAGTAGATTTAGTTACCAGAATTACTGGTGGTTTATTTAGTTCTAAGCAAGACTTAGATATTCAATTGACAAACGTAGACCCAACGATTGCAAGTGAATTAGAGTTTATTTTAAACGACAATAATGTGAACGAAAAAACGACACAGTTTATATCATTGCTAGCATTTGGTAATTTTGCAAATTCCGATAGGGTAGATTTTAATGCCAGTCAAACTTTTTCGAATACAGCCTCTAGTGCTGTAGCAGCAGCTTTCTCTAACTTATTGAATAATCCTGATGATAAATTTAAATTAGATTTAGATTATCAACAAGGAAACAGTGGTAATGATATAGAACAATTAAACATTGATAACCAAGTGGATGTTTCTGTTAGTACACAACTGGGTGATAAAATTATAATTAATGGAAAAGTAGGAGTGCCTGTTGGAGTTCAAACTCAATCTAGTGTTGTTGGTGAAGTAAAGGTAGAAGTATTGTTAAATAAAGAAGGAAGTTTTAGAGGCGTTATTTTTAACAGACAAAATGAAATACAATATTCTACAGAAGAAGAAGGCTATACTCAAGGAGCTGGGCTTTCTTATCAGGTGAATTTTAATTCACTTTCTGACTTTTTAAGAAAAATTAGTGGTAAAAAAATAAAAAAGAATTCAGTTAAAAAAAAGAAGAAAAAAAAGAAATTGAAAAACAGCTTAATTAATTTTTAAGGAGATAAAGCTATTTCTCTTAAAAGAGTTTATTATTAAATAATACTGCTGTCTAGTTTATTGAAAAGTAAAACAAAAAAAGAATCAAAAACCCATGCTTTTTTCAATAAAATCCGGCATTTTTTTAACTTATAGTTTCAAAAACGAGCCTAAAACGATTTCGTAATTTTTATTATTTTTAATGGCTACAAATCAGTATTTTTGCATAATTAGAATATGAAGAAAATAAAAAAAATAGCAGTAATGACTTCCGGAGGAGATGCTCCAGGAATGAACGCCGCAATTAGAGCTGTAGTCAGGTCTTGTGCCTACTATAGCCTTGGTTGTGTTGGTATATATAGAGGTTACGAAGGGTTGATAGAAGATGATCTTACAGAACTAAATGCAAGAAGCGTTAATAATATTATCAACAAAGGAGGTACCATTTTAAAATCAGCAAGGTCTACTGAATTCAGAACAAAGGAAGGAAGACAAAAAGCACACAAAAACTTACTTAAACGCGATATAGAAGCATTGGTTGTAATTGGTGGCGATGGTTCTTTTACAGGAGCAGTCATTTTTAATGAAGAATTTAATTTCCCGGTAATAGGAATTCCAGGTACTATTGATAATGATATCTTTGGAACTTCCCATACGTTAGGTTATGATACTGCGTTAAATACTGCTGTAGATGCAATTGATAAAATTAGAGATACCGCATCTTCACATAATAGACTCTTTTTTGTCGAAGTGATGGGGCGAGATGCAGGTTTTATTGCTTTAAATGCTGGTGTTGGAGCAGGAGCAGAAGAAATCTTAATTCCTGAAGAAGATTTAGGATTGGATAGAATGTTAGAATCCTTAGAGAAAAGTAGAAGAGCAGGTAAATCTTCTAGTATCGTGGTAGTAGCTGAAGGTGATAAGTCGGGTAGAAACGTATATGAACTAGCTCAATATGTTGAAGAAAACTTACCTGAATATGACGTTAGAGTTAGTGTTCTTGGGCACATGCAAAGAGGAGGTTCTCCTTCTTGTTTTGACAGAGTTTTAGCAAGTAGATTAGGTGTCAAATCAGTAGAATTACTATTAGATGGTAAAACAAATTTAATGGTAGGTTTAAAAGATAATGAAATAATCACCACAAGTATTTCAGAAGCAATAAAAGGTGGTCATTCAATCAATCAAGAACTTTTAAGAGTTTCCGATATTATAACAACATAAACAATAAACAATTAAAGATTAGTAAAATGATTAAAATAGGAATAAACGGATTTGGTAGAATTGGAAGATTAGCATTCAGATCTACAGTAAATAGAAAAGACGTACAAGTAGTAGCAATTAATGATTTATTAGATGTAGATTATTTAGCTTATATGTTAAAGTACGATTCAGTTCACGGATTATTTGACGGTACTGTTGAAGTAAATGACGGTAAATTAGTTGTAAACGGAAACGTAATTAGAATTACTGCAGAAAGAGATCCTGCAAATTTAAAATGGAATGAAGTTGGTGCTGAGTATATAATAGAATCTACTGGGTTTTTCTTAACGGAAGAAACTGCTGGAAAACATCTACAAGCTGGTGCTAAAAAAGTAGTATTATCTGCTCCTTCTAAAGATCATACACCAATGTTTGTCATGGGTGTAAACAATACAGAATTAACTGCAGATCAAAAGATTTTTTCGAATGCATCTTGTAC
>CATITK010000128.1 GCA_949545755.1 Polaribacter sejongensis
ATGAATTTTTTATTGCTAAAAAAACAGGAATCACCACCCAACTTGTTCTCGCAAATTTTGAGCGCTTACAAAACGACAACATTATTGAATATAAAGGAGTAAAAAACGATGCAGAACTCATCTTTTTACTTCCAAGAGAAGATCATTATACCATAAATAGATTCGCTAAAGAGATGAAGCAATTTATAAGTCAGAAAAAGAAAAAATCTGATGACTTCATTCAGTTTTTAAATACGAATACCGTTTGTAGAAGCCGTCAGGTTTTAAATTATTTTGATGAAATAAAAACCGAAAAATGTGGTATTTGTGATGTTTGCATTTCAAAGAACAAGAAACCGAATATAAATTTATCTTCTGAAATACTGGAACTTTTAAAACAGCATCAGCATTTGTCATCTTCAGAAATTAGTACCGCTTTAGTAGCGAATGAAAAAGACATTTTAATACATTTGCGTCAATTATTAACAGATGATAAAATTCAAATTAATCATCAAAACAACTATCAATTAAACGTATAATATGAAAGACTTGCGTATTGTTTTTATGGGAACTCCAGATTTCGCTGTTACAATCCTACAACACTTAGTGGCACATAATTATAAGATTGTGGGGGTAGTTACGGCACCTGACAGGCCTGCTGGAAGAGGAAGAAAGTTAAATGAATCTGCTGTAAAAAAGTATGCTACCTTAATAAGTTTACCCATCTTTCAACCTACCAACTTAAAAAACGAAGCATTTAATAAAGACTTAAAAGCGCTAAAAGCAGATTTACAAATTGTAGTTGCTTTTAGAATGTTACCTAAAATCGTTTGGCAAATGCCAAAATACGGAACGTTTAATTTACACGCTTCTTTACTACCAGCATATAGAGGTGCCGCTCCAATTCATTGGGCAATTATAAATGGTGAGACAAAAACAGGGGTTACTACCTTTTTTATTGATGATAAGATTGATACTGGCGAAATTATTTTACAAGAAGAAATGACCATTCAAAATAATGAAACTGTCGGAACGCTTCATGACAAACTGATGTATTTAGGGAGCAATTTAGTTGCTACTACTGTAGACTTAATTTCAACAGAAAAAGTAATCACAACGAAACAACCCAATTTGGAGGAAAAAACGGCATCAAAATTAAATACTGAAAACTGTAGAATTGACTGGACAGATTCTTTAGACAATATCTACAATAAAATTAGAGGTTTGAATCCTTTTCCAGCTGCTTGGACAATTATTAAGAATAATGAAGAAGAAATTACTGCAAAAATATATGCCGTTAGAAAAGAAATGACACCACATCGTTTTAATGTTGGTCAGATTATAGCAACCAAAAAAGACCTTAAAGTTGCAGTAAAAAAAGGCTTTATAATCATTGATGAAATAAAATTATCAGGAAAGAAAAAAATGGATACAAAAAGCTTACTAAATGGCTATACTTTTTCATCTGAAGCTAAAATCTTGTAAAGCCTCTATCAGTAAGGTTCTAAAGATTTCAATGATTTTTGACTGCCTTTATTAACAATTTACATAGATTTATTAACAAAAAGGGGGTTTTTTAGCACTCAAATTTGCGTAATCCCTTAATCCGTCTATATTTGTTAAGCTTTTAAAGCGAAAAACAATATTCAATTAATTTAAAACCTAATTTATTATGAACAAGTCAGATTTAATCGACGCAATAGCTGCTGATGCAGGAATTTCTAAAGTTGCAGCTAAAGCTGCATTAGAGTCTTTTACAGGTAATGTAACTGCTGCTTTAAAAGGTGGTGATAAAGTTGCTTTAGTTGGTTTTGGTACTTTCTCTGTTTCTAACAGAGCTGCTAGAACTGGAAGAAACCCACAAACTGGAAAAACAATTCAAATTGCTGCTAAGAATGTAGCAAAATTTAAAGCTGGAGCTGGTTTAAGCGACGCTGTAAACTAAGAACATTGTTTTAAAGTATATTAAAACTCTCTTTTTAAAGAGAGTTTTTTTTATGGTTTTTTTTATTATATTTAAGGTCTAATAGTAAATGATCGGCATTTGAAACTCAATAAAGGTAAATTATTAATCGCAGAACCAGCTATTTTAAATGATAGCTCTTTCAATAGGAGCATTATTTTAGTTACTGAACATACCTCAAATAGTGTTGTTGGCTTTATTTTAAATAGACCTTTAAACTATACGGTGAACGATTTATTACCAGAGATTAATTGTCATTTCCCCGTTTACCAGGGCGGCCCTGTAGAACAGGATAACTTATACTTTGTCCATAAAATCCCGCAATTACTTTCTGATAGTATTGAAGTGGCAAATGGAATTTTTTGGGGCGGAAATTTTGAAGCTTTAAAAGACCTGCTAAACAATGAAGCATTAAAGACTTCTGAAATTCGTTTTTTCTTAGGATATTCTGGTTGGAAAAAGGACCAACTAGAACAAGAAATGAGTCAAAATTCATGGTTTGTGGAAGAGAATGATTTCGAAAATATTTTTTCTATGGAAAATGAAGACCTATGGAAAAATAAATTATTACAAAAAGGAGGAGATTATAAACTGTGGGCAAACGCTCCAAGTGATTATAACTTAAATTAGATTCCTGCTATTTGCATTACTCTTAAATTGCTCGCTATTTTCTTACCAATACCGGTAGTAAACGTTTTTTTCTTATAACTTGTTACTGGCTGTACACCAATAATTGCATTCGTTATAAATACTTCATCTGCTTTTTGAATTTCAAAAGGAGAAATCGAAACTTCTTCAAGAGTAAACTCCTTATTTTTAGAAACAATTTCAATTACTTTATTACGGGCAATCCCTTTGATACATCCTTCACTTAAAGCAGGCGTTTTTATAACATTTCCTTTCACAACAAATATATTTCCATTTGTTACTTCTACGACTCCTTTCTTTTCATTTAATAAAATGCAATTGTCTAAATCGTTTTCATCAGCAAAAATACTTGCCAAAATATTTAGCATTCTATTATTGGTTTTTATCGTGGATAAAAGTCCAGAATAGTTGTAAAAATCTTTATAAACATCTAAAGAATATGTCTCTTTCGTTTGATAAGAATTTACGTTTACTTCAATTATAAAATCTATATTGTTGGTTTTTGGAGTGTACAATCCACCATCTTTTCTAAAAACATTTAAACGAATTCTGAAGGAATCGGCAGTATCATGAACTGATACCGTCTTTAAAATTTCTTGTTCCAGAAATTCTAAGGTAAATGTTAAAGGAATTTTCATGCGCAGCATTCTCATCGAGGCCATTAATCTAAAATAATGATCTTCCCAAAAAATTACTTTTTTATGCATCACTTTTATGGTCTCGAAAATGGCATCTCCATATTTAAAAGCTCTATTTTCTGATGATAATTTTAAGTTTTCTGGAGCCTGTAACTCACCGTTGAAGTTGATCATAAAGAAAGATTTAAAGTTGCAAAATTAATGTATTTAAAAACATTTAAGCACAAAAAAACCCAACAATAATGTTGAGTTTTATGAATTATAAAAAGATAAAATTAAGCACCAATGGTATGTCTTAGTTCATCTATCTGATTTTGCCATAACTGCTTGGACTCTTCAACTTCATCTTCATCATCTGCAAAATCGGTAACAATTAAAGAAACATCTTTCGTTAATGCATCTACTTGAATTTTTATTTCGAAAAAACTATCGTCACCTTTGCTTTCTATCCATTTAAACCGAATTCTGTCTTCTGCTTTTTTTGTGATTAATTCTGCAATTTCTTCTTCTCCTTCCCAAGTAAAACTATACTCTTTACCTCTAGAATTTACCTTATCTGCAAACCATTCTTGCAAATTAGAGGGTGAGGAAATGTATTGATATAACATACGAGGTGAAGCGTGAATGGGGATTTCTAATTCGAATTGTATTTTAGCCATTATTATTTTCTTAGGTTGACAATATAGGTATTAATTCTATTTAAAAAAAATCAAAAACACCTCTTGCTAGTTTATAAAATTGAATTATATTTGCAGCCTCAAAACCGATGGCGAGGTAGCTCAGTTGGTTAGAGCGCAGGATTCATAACCCTGAGGTCACGGGTTCAAATCCCGTTCTCGCTACTAAAAAACCCAAACAAATGTTTGGGTTTTTTTTTATTTTAAACTCATATAAATTGCTATTCTATTTTTTTTTATACTGAAACCCAACCACTAAAGGAAGGCTGTTTTTTTTTGTGATTTCAGTGTTTTTTTTTAATCCTTCTAAGGTTTTTCATTTCTCTATTTCATATTGAATCTTTGATTTTAAATCAACTAGCATTTCTTTCTAGGTAATAAGCTCTTATTTATTAGAAACATTTCCATGTCCAGATAGGATTTTCGTCTTCTCATTTAGAATTAAAATCATTTTTTGGATTCCATCTTTACAGCCATTGATACTTCTTCTAGAAGACAAATCTATATAAGGAAACCTCCCTAGACACTATGTAAGTAAAACGGTTGAAACAGATCATCTAATTATAGACGTCTCAATTAGAAGGCAAGGCATTGGTCAGCAATTATTTAACCAAATAGACAATCATATTAAAAGTAAAGATTGTGAGGCAATTGAAATAAACGCCTATGTTAACACTCCAAAATTTCATCAATTTTATTATAATAAAGGGTATAATCGTTATGGATTTTACTTTTCAAAAGTAGTGGATGAGGATAAAAAAATTAGTAATTTTTGCTTAAAAAATTGTTGCAGAACTCAAAAAACGTTCTATATTTGCAGCTCTTTACCATGCGAAAGTAGCTCAGTTGGTAGAGCGTCAGCCTTCCAAGCTGAATGTCGCCAGTTCGAACCTGGTCTTTCGCTCAAAAGACTTCATAAATATTTATGAAGTCTTTTTTTTTTCTAAAATTTTTAGCATCTAAAGAATTAATTTTGAATCAGATATCGTTTGAAAATTAGATGCATCTGATTCTTCATTAAAAAAAGCAACCGACTAAATGTTGTTTTTACTACAAGCTTTTAAATTTATTTCCAAAAAGTAATAGCA
Source organism: Polaribacter sejongensis (assembly GCA_949545755.1). Lineage (GTDB taxonomy): Bacteria > Bacteroidota > Bacteroidia > Flavobacteriales > Flavobacteriaceae > Polaribacter > Polaribacter sejongensis_A. Next base: position 4,994 of record CATITK010000128.1, read on the forward strand.
ATACAATTAGAATTCCTAAAGACAGCACAAAAATTGTTTGTGTTGCAAATAAAGAAGGATTTAACAGTAATGTGAGAACAAAACCACCTATAGCTCCCCCTAAATGTGCAGAATGACCAACATTACCCAACTTTTTTTTCATTCCGTAAATAGAATAGATTAAATATCCGATTCCAAAAACATATCCAGGAATCGGTATGGGAATGAAAAACAAATACAGTTCCATCTCGGGGTATAGAAGTAGGGAAGAATACACAATGCCAGAAACAGCGCCAGAAGCACCAACTGCACTATAATAAGGTTCGTTTTTATGATGTTTTAACGAATATACCCCCCCTGCTAACAAGCTACCAAAATAGATTATTAAAAAATTTTGCATTCCAAAAATAGAAGCAACAATATCTCCAAAAAGGTATAAGGCATACATATTAAATCCCAAATGCATCCAATCTACATGTAAAAACCCAGCCGTTATTATTCTTGTTTTTTCACCAGATAAAATGCTACTTACTTGAAACTTGTATTTATTAAAAAAGGAAGCATCTTTAAATCCTTTCATAGAAAATAAAACGTTGGCTATTATAAGTATTAAAACTACTTGATCTATATTGTTCATCATAAAAACAAACTTACTAAAAACAGATTACTAATACTATTCTGTTTTAAATTTATATCCGATATTTGCAATTATAAATATAGTATATGAATTTTATAATCTTTGCATTAGCCTACCCTTTTATTTGGATAATTTCTAGATTGCCAATGTGGGTTTTATATCTAAAATCTGATTTAATTTATCTGTTCATGTATTATGTATTAGGCTATAGAAAAAAAGCTGTTTTAGAAAACTTAAAACTTTCATTTCCAGAAAAATCACCAGAAGAAATTATCGAAATATCGAAGAAATTTTTCAAACATTTTACAGACGTACTGATGGAAAGTGTAAAGGCATTTACTATTTCTGAAAAGCAGATTTTAAAACGATATAAATACAAAAACCCTGAATTAATAAATGATTACGCTAAAGAAGGTAGAAGTATTGCGTTAGTTGGAGCGCACCAAGCAAACTGGGAATGGTCTTTTAGTCTGCCTTTGGTTTTGAATATAAATAGTTTTGGAGCCTACACAAAATTAAATAATAAATATTTTGAAAAAGCAATAAGAGAATCAAGAGAAAAATTTGGTTTTAAAGGTTATAAGAGTGCCAACTTAATAAAAGGAATGCAAAAAAACTTTACCAATAAAATTCAAGGCTTATATCTTTTATTAAGTGACCAATCTCCACAACTTCATAAAACGTATTATTGGAGAGATTTTTTTAATATAAAAGTTCCGATACATACCGGTGCAGAAATGCTTTCTAAACGCTTTAATTTGGTCGTAATAAATTATGTTGCCAAAAAAGTAAAAAGAGGGTATTACGAAATAGAATTTCAACTAATTACAGACGCTCCTAAAGAGTTTGAAGATTATAAAATTACCGACAAATACACAACACTAACGGAAGAAAACATAAAACAACAACCCGAGTTCTATTTATGGTCTCACAAACGTTTTAAACACAGAAATAGAGTGCCAAAAGAGTTTTTATAAACTCCTTTGGTTTTTCTGTTTTTTCCTTTTAAAAGATATTGAATCTACCTCCAAAAAGAACTGTTCTTTCAAAAAATGTAAAAGACTGTGTCGCTTTATCGTTAATATTAGCAGTAGTTTTAACATCTGACAAATAAATGTACCCTAACTTTAAGTCTGACTGAATAAAAAAGTATTTAAAAAAGGTTAGATTTAAACCAACCACTGCAGAAGCTCCCCATCCTGCAAGATGAAACTTATCGTGTTTTTCTTGATTGAATAATGTTGCATCTGTTCTTGGATATAAAATTCCAGTTCCGAAACCTTCAGTAAGGTTTATTTGAAAATTTCTGTGATTTAAACCTATTAGATGACCAATATCATCAAACCTTCTTACCTCAACATTTACATAGTTTAAACCGTCTGTATGCTCTAGTTGTAAAAAATCTTCAGACAATATTCTATCATCATTATTATAAACTCCATCAAAAGGAGTTCCTGAATTTATTTCTCCATCAATTTTAACAGTTTGGTCTTTAACCATTACATATTTCATATGGTCTACACCCAAAGAAATAGTATAATGTTCTTTTAAAAAATAACCAATTCTATAATTGTTTTGAGGAATCGTGATGTTTACTGGATTTAAATAATCATTAAAACTAAATGGAGTTTGTCTGTCTTTTGCTTTTACATTACGTAAAGTAAAATCGTAGTTATCTCCAGTAAAATGAATATCAGAAACTGAAAAATTAGCCCTGTTCCAGCCCCAATAGAAAAAGAACTTTCCTTTATTAGTGTTTTTTTCTGCTTTTTTTACATCTTCTGTATTTTTTTCTTGTGAAAAAGAACAGATACTCATTAGTAAAAAGAAACCTATTATTAATTTTGTTTTCAAAATATTATGCTATTAGTGTTTTAATTTCATTGATAAACCTTACAGCTAAATCGTCTGCTGCTTGTTGCGATTTTGCTTCTGTATAAATTCTAATAATGGGCTCTGTATTCGATTTTCTTAAATGAATCCATGCATCTGTAAAATCAATTTTTACTCCATCAATGGTATTTACATCTTCATTTACATAATTAGAAGCCATGGTCACTAAAATTTTATCAACATCAATTTCGGGGGTTAATTGAATTTTATTCTTGCTCATAAAATAGCTAGGATAAGAATTTCTTAGAGTTTTACAAGATATTTTTTGATTTGCTAAATGTGATAAAAACAAGGCAACACCCACCAAAGAATCTCTTCCATAATGAGACGCAGGATAAATAATCCCACCATTTCCTTCTCCTCCAATTACCGTGTTGGTTTCCTTCATTTTAAGCACCACATTTACTTCTCCTACTGCAGACGCAGTATAAGTTCCACCATGTTTATGAGTAACATCTCTTAAAGCCCTGGAAGAGGATAAATTAGAAACCGTATTTCCGCCACCCAATTTCCCTAAAACATAATCGGCACAAGCAACTAAGGTATATTCTTCACCAAACATAGAACCGTCTTCACAGATTAATGCAAGTCTATCCACATCGGGATCAACTACAATTCCAAGAGCTGCTTTTTCTTCTACAACCAAATTAGAAATATCTGTTAAGTGTTCTTTTAAGGGCTCTGGATTGTGTGGAAATTGTCCATTGGGTGTACAATATAATTCAACACATGCTACATTTAATTCTTTTAACAAGGCAGGAATAAAAATTCCTCCAGTAGAATTCACACCATCGACAACCACTTTAAAATTTGCCTTTCTAATCGCTTCTACATCTACTAATTCTAGGTTTAAAACTGCCTGAATGTGTTTTTCTAAATAAGAAGTATCTTTTGTGTACTTTCCTAAATCATCGACATCCGAAAATTCAAAATCTTCACTTTCTGCTAATTCTAGAATCTCCTCCCCTTCTGCGCCATTCAAAAACTCTCCTTTTTCGTTTAATAACTTTAAGGCATTCCATTGTTTTGGATTGTGTGATGCAGTTAAAATAATTCCTCCCGCTGCATTTTCTAAAGGTACTGCAACTTCTACAGTTGGGGTGGTAGACAGCCCTAGATCTATTACGTCTATACCTAAACCAACTAAAGTATTTGCAACGAGGCTGGAAATCATTTTACCAGAGATACGTGCATCTCTACCAATTACTACTTTTATCTTTTTTTTATGAGGGTTGCTATTTTTAATAAATACTCCATAAGCTGCTGCAAATTTTACGGTGTCTATTGGGGTTAAATTATCAGCTGTTTTACCGCCAATAGTTCCTCTTATCCCTGATATTGATTTTATTAATGTCATCTATTTATTAATGTCTTTTACGGTTCGTTTTTTTTTAAAAACATAGTAAAGATAATTGTTTCTAAATTGTTATTTTATTTTTTTCTGTTAAAAAAAGCCAGTTCGGAAAGCCCGATCTTAGGGAAACGACCATACATTAAAAAACACCGTGTAAAAATGTCTTGATGAAAAAAAATATCCATAAAAAAAGCCGTTGCAAAATTGCAACGGCTTTTTAAATATTGAATGGATTTTTAGATCCTGAAACTCGTTCAGTATAAAAAAGAATTATTTCTTTTTTGCTCCAGCTTCCATTTTCTTTTTTAAATCTGCAAGACCACCAATATCTCCTAAGGTAGTTTTTTCTGCTTCGGCTGCTTTTTTAACGGCAACTTTTACATTTCTTTTTTCTTGCTCTTTAAATAA
>CATITK010000129.1 GCA_949545755.1 Polaribacter sejongensis
TCCTAAAAATATTACCAGAAACCAAAGGGAAATCTTTAGAGGAATTAGAATTAGAATTTATCAAAAATTAAAGAACTAAAAATAAAGGAATGCAAGGCTATTACTTTCCAATACAAAAATTAGAAAATATATGCCCTAAAATATCTTTGTCAACATCATATTCTCCTGTGATGTTTCCGAGATGACGTAAACATTCACGAATATCAATAGAAAATAAATCCGTAGAAATTTCTAAATCAATTCCTTGCTGTACAGAGGTTATTGCTGTTAAGGCATTATTTAATGCTTCAAAATGACGAGAATTGGTAACAATTGTTTCATTATTACTTAAAGCACCCGAATTTACAAGAGAAGTTAATTCGGACTTTAATTCTTCAATTCCTGTTTTTTGTTTTGCAGAAAGTAAAATTAGATGCGCTATTTCTGATTTTAAAATAGCAGCGTCGTGACAAGATAAAGTATCAATTTTATTAGCAACCACAAGCAAACGTTTGTTTGGGAAACGCTCTTTTATAGTTTCGATTTCTTGTAAAAAAAGAGCACTAGCATATGAAAATTTATTAGAATCAATTAGAAAAATAATTAATTGTGCATTTTCAGCTTTCTCATACGCTTTTTTAATTCCGATACTTTCTATAACATCTTGAGTTTCTCTAATTCCTGCGGTATCAATAAATCGAAATGCAACACCATCGATAATAATTTCATCTTCAATAGCATCTCTTGTGGTACCAGCAATATCAGAGACAATCGCTTTTTCTTCGTTTAAAATTGTATTTAATAAAGTGGATTTACCAACATTTGGTTCACCAATAATAGCAACCGGAATTCCATTTTTCATGGCATTTCCAAAAGAAAAAGAATCAATCAGACGTTTTAAAACACCTGTTATTTTTGTGACCAATTCTATAAACTTTGTTCTGTCTGCAAATTCAACATCTTCGCCAGAAAAATCTAATTCTAATTCAATTAAAGCCGCAAAATCTAATAATTGTACACGTAGTTCTTTCAACTCATTGGTGATGCCTCCACGCATTTGCTGTATTGCTATTTGATGGCTCGCAGCAGAGTTAGAAGCAATTACGTCTGCTACTGCTTCTGCTTGAGATAAATCCATTTTCCCATTCAAAAAAGCACGCAATGTAAATTCTCCATTATCTGCCATTTTGCAACCATTTTCTAAAAATAATTGTATAATTTGTTGTTGAATAAAAGAAGAACCATGACAAGAAATTTCTACGACATTTTCTCCAGTATAGGAATTCGGATTCTTAAAAACAGAAACCAGCACTTCATCTAAAATAATATTATTTTGAATAATATTTCCTAAATGAATTGTATGTGTTTTTTGAGATTTTAAAGTTTTATTTTTTTTTATAGATTTAAAGTGTCTGTCTACAATAGCAATCGCATTTTCACCAGAAAGTCTAATTACAGAAATTGCGCCTACACCTGCGGGTGTAGCTAAAGCGATAATAGTGTCATTTTTAATCATAATGCAAATATACATCGCTTAATTAATTTATAATACGATGCACAAAATTTTTGTGTTAAATAAAGAAAAAATGGGTGATGTTGTTTTGTATGATCAATCTAAATTAACGGTTTGTTAAAACTTTCAAAAAGAAAATGAGATGCGTCATGTCGAGCTTGTTATTGGGACTTTAATAAAGTGATGCAATATTATTATTATTATTTGGATGCTTAAAATTATATTTTCTTTATAACATCTTCAAATTCGTGAAAGAAAAGCTCAAACTTGTTCATGATTGCTACATAAAACTCAAAACAGTCTCTCCATGTGTTTTTATTATGGACACTAAATTCCCTTTTAAAAGGAACGTAAATTCTATGGATTTTTTTACCACTTTCCAATTCATATTCATCATCAAAAATAACTTCAGGAAGTTCGGTTTCTAGCAATACTTTTAGAGAAAGTAATTGGTCATAATAGAGTAAGTTTACCAATTCATCTGGGTTTTCAATATCTAAACAGACAAGTGCTTTTTTTCTGTCAGCGACAAATTTAAAAGAGAAACCTTTCATTTTGGTATTGTATAGCAACCACTTTCTTGGAAATGATTTACCAAAACTTGTCCAAAATTCTTTACGTAATTGAGCCGCTTCTTCTTTAGAGAACATTCACTTAGTTTAAAAGTTTAAAAGTTGATTTTTTTTTAAAATTATGCCAATAGCAGATGACCGAAAAACTACCCATGTATTTTAGCGACATTTCCACGATCTCGCATCATCTCTGCTTCAAAAGCAACCAATGCATTCCATTTTTTGTCAACAATTTCCCTGTCCTGATAGGTTCTTGCGAATTGTAAAAAAGTAGTATAATGATTGGCTTCAGAAATCATTAAATTAGTATAAAATTTAGACAATTCTTCATCTTCCATGTTTTCAGAAAACACTTTAAAACGTTCGCAACTTCTGGCTTCAATTATAGCAGCAATCAATAAGCGCTGTACTAAAGCTGCTGTTCTATCTTTCGTTTTGTTGAAAAATTTTTGCAATCGTATCGCGTAATCATTCTTCTGTTCTCTTCCTAAAACCATTCCGCGTTTTACCATTAATAAATGCACCATTTTAAAGTGTTGCATTTCTTCAATAGCAATGTTGCTCATTTCTTTTACTAATTCAGTGTCTTCTGAATAATTGATGATAATAGAAACGGCATTAGAAGCCGCTTTTTGCTCTAAAAAAGCATGATCTGTAAGTATTTGCTGTAAATCATCCTTGGCAATTTCTACCCAAGAAGTTTCGGTTTCAAATTGTAATCCTAACATCCTAATTATATTGTTTTTTGTAGCCCCATTCCAAAATAGGCAAGCGCTTTAATTTCTTTTACACTAGATAAACGTTCATTACCAATGACTAAAAGCCCATTTTTTGTTGCTTCAATATGATATTGTTTGTTGCTTTCAAAGAACAAAACTAATTCATCTGAAAAAAAGGCTCTAATCTTTTCTTGATTTTTTCCAGACAAATAAAAACGTCTGGTAAAGTCTGAATGTCCTTCTATATGAATATCTCTGTAACCTGCAAAATCTAAGAGATATTCAAAAATTCCTTCTCTGTCTAGCGTGAAAGACGGAACAGGCTTTGGTGTGTGAATATGGAGTATTGTTGCCTTAATAACTTGTTTTGCAATCATTTCACCTTCGGAAAATTGGACATCCATAATGGTGCAATCTTCGTTTGAAAGTACATTAGACACTTTGTCTATTTTACGCGTTTTAAAATATCCAAAAGTGGGTAGTTCTTCTGTTTCTTGTGCAGAAAAAGCATAATATTTCCAATGCATTTCTTCACTAATCTTCTGAATAGATTTTTGCCTTTTAGTTAAAACACCTTCTTTTGGAATGATTTGTTTTGGTAAAATTTTCCGCAATGCAAATGGGTGCTCACTTCCAGATTTAGAGTCATCCAAGCCAATTACCTCAAAATGGCCTCCTTTTCTTGTGAAAGATTCTGTGTAATTATTCATGTTTTCCATCACAGAATGATCTACAAAATCACACAATGAAAAATCGATAATTGCTTCTTCTGATTCAGGGATTTGATCGAGTTTCGTTTTTAGTTTTGTGTAGTTTAAAAAACTAGAAAAGTTTTTTACACTTACATAGTATTTTCCTTCTTCTTTAAACATTAAAACATTTGGTTTTAAAATGTTTTTTATAAATAAAAGGATGTTTTTATTGATGATAATATGAATGATGAATGTGATTAAAATACCAACAATTATACCTGTAATTAAACTAGTTATGATGGTGGTAAATAATGTGATTAAAAAGATAATTAATTGTTCAGAACCTATGCTAAAAATTTTTTTAATATTGTCTGGAGACGCTAATTTATAGCCCGTAAAAACTAAAATGGCAGCCAAAGCAGGCAGCGGAATTTTGCGCAATTCGGTTGCAAATAATAAAATAAAAGCAACTAAAAAAGCGGCATGAAAAAAGTTGGCAGATCTATTTGTTCCTTTATTATTTACATTTACAGAGCTTCTAGCTATTACTGTGACTACATTTAATCCGCCTAAAAAACCACTAATTACGGTAGCAATACCTAAAGCTCGAATGTCTTTATTTACATTCGAGCGTCTTTTCAGAGGATCAAGTTTATCAACTGCTTTAATACTTAATAAACTTTCTATACTAGCAATTAAAGTAATTGCAATGACCGCATTTATAAAATTAGCATGGTATATTTTTGAAAAATCTGGAAACGCAAAATTGGATAAAATATCGTCTGGTAGAGCAATTAGTAAATTTTTATCTATTGGATATGGTGAAGTAGAAACCAGCTCAAAATAATAATACATACCTACACTTAAAACGACAATCCACATAGGTGCAGGAATTAACTGAAAATATCGATTTCTTATTTTACTATAAAAAACCATAATTAATAAACTTCCAATTCCTACCAAACCTGCATAAAACATACTTGAATCAGTTGTTTTTAAGAGGTTAATAATGCCTTCCGGTATGTATAAAAGCAACTCGACAATACTTCCTTTAGCTTCTAAATTACCAAACATTACGTGTATTTGTTTGGCAAATATACCAATACCAATTGCGGCCAACATTCCCTGAATTGCGGAGCCAGGAAAGAAATCACCTAAAGACCCCATTCTTAAAAAACCAAGAATGATCATGATAATTCCAGAGATAACAATGGCAGCCAACGTATATAAAAAGCCTTGTTGCATGTTCCCTTCTCCCAGTGTTGTTATTGCTGCGAGAATGACAACTACCAAACCGTTTCCAGGTCCCGTTATTGTAACATTCGATCCTCCAATCAAGGAAACGACAACACCACCAACGATGGCAGCTATAATACCTGAAATGGGAGGTGCACCAGAAGCTAGCGCTAATCCTAGCCCCAAAGGAAGTGCAATTAATGATACAACAAAACCAGAAAATAAGTTCTGTGGAATGTCACTTAAAAACGTTTTAAAAGCCTTTTTCTTCTCCATTCTATTTTACAATTAAAACATCCGTTGGTAATTCAGATAAAATATACTCAATATCGTGTGGGAAAATCCGATCAAAAAAACCGAGTTTGTTCGGCGCATTCATCACTAATAAATCAGCCCTTTTTACTTTTGCATAATGCCCTATAGAATAGCCTCTTTTTCCAAAAATCGGTTGTGTATTTACAGTAATATTTTTACTTTTAATATCTTCTAAAATATGTTTTACACGTTGATTTTCTCTTGTACTTAATCTTTCTCTTGCAATACTATATTTACGTAAAGTCTTATCATCACTAACTTTAACATGTAATTCTCCTTGGCTAATTTCTTCAACAATTGTAATTTTATTACAATTTAAATGTTCAGAAAAAACAAACGCTGTTTTTATCGTTTCTTCTGTTTTGTCATCTTTTAACCCATTGACAACGATGTGATTACATTCAACTCTTGCTACAGAAGGTTTAATTAGAAGCAATACTGAACAAGGTGCTTTTCTTGTAATTTTTCTAGCAATAGAACCTACATAGTATTTTAACAGATTTTCTTTTTGAATTGCACCCAAAATAAGCAGGTCTATTTGTTCTGAAGCACACGTTTCTAAGATTACATTGACAGGATTTCCTTCTTTCCAAATTGCTTTGAAAGGTTTTTTTAAAGGATCTGCTTTTGATAAAAGGGCTTTTAGATCTGCTTTTTTTTGATTAGATTTAGTACCAACATGTACTCCAACTAATTCAGCATCAAACATATTTGCAAGCCTCACAGCTTCAAATATATTTGGTTTTAAGTTTGGTGAAAAAGCAACACCAATTAAAATTTTATGAATTTTTTGCAAAAAAGTAGTTTAAAGGTTCGGTATTAGGCACAATATAGTGACTTTACAAGAATGAAAAAAACAATATTTTTATTTTTATGGTGCCCAAAGATTGTTAAATTTACTTTTTAAATTTGAAAATATGTTAGAATTAGCAGGGATTATTATTTTAGGAATACTAGCACAATGGGTAGCATGGAAATTTAAAATCCCAGCAATCTTACCTTTGATATTAATTGGTTTATTAGTAGGACCAATTGCTGCAGCATTTTTAAGTGAAGATGGTACAAAATGGATAGCACCAATTTGGAATGGCAAAAAAGGACTTTTCCCAGGAGATGGATTGTATTACTTTGTTTCTTTAGCCATTAGTATTGTGCTTTTTGAAGGGGGATTGACTTTAAAAAGAAGTGAAATAAAAAATGTGGGGCCTGTAATTACTAAATTAATCACTTTAGGAGCTGCCATTACTTTTTTTGGTGCAGGAATTGTAGCTCATTATATTTTTGATTTAGGTTGGGAACTTTCATTCTTGTTTTCTGGGTTAATTATTGTTACAGGACCTACAGTTATTACACCAATCTTAAGGAATATACCTTTAAAAAAAGACATTTCTACCGTTTTAAAATGGGAAGGCATTTTAATAGACCCCATTGGAGCTCTGGTCGCAGTCTTAGTTTTTGAGTTTATTAGTGTTGGGGGAGGAACTGGTTTTACAAAAACGGCTTTAATGGAATTTAGTAAAATCTTACTTTTTGGGACGACTTTCGGATTTACCTTTGCACATGCTTTGGCTTTTTCGATCAATAAAAAACTGATTCCACATTATTTGCTGAACGTTGTTTCATTGTCAGCAGTTTTACTAGTTTTTGTTTTATCAGAAATGTTTGCACATGAATCTGGTTTATTGGCTGTTGTCGTAATGGGAATGGTTTTAGGAAACGGGAAATTAGCAAATTTAAAAGAGTTACTTTATTTTAAAGAATCGTTAAGCGTTTTATTAATTTCTATCTTATTTATTTTATTGTCTGCAAACATAAATATTGAAGATTTGTTACTGCTATATACATGGAAAACAGCGGTACTTTTTGCAATCGTTGTCTTTATAATAAGACCATTAGCAGTTTTTGCAAGTACCCGAAATTCTAAACTAAAATTGAACGAAAAATTATTTATAAGTTGGGTAGGGCCTCGAGGAATTGTGGCTGCAGGGATTGCTTCTTTATTTGGAAGTAAGTTACTAAAACAGGGAGTGGATGGAGCAGAATATATTACACCATTGGTTTTTATGATTGTTTTAGGAACCGTTTTATTTAATGCAACAACAGCAAGGTTGTTTGCTAAAATGGTAGGTGTTCTTCTAAAAACTTCGGATGCAATTTTATTTGTTGGTGCTTCAAGCCCAGCAAGATTAATTGCGAAGTACTTAAAAGATAATGGTAAAAGAGTTATATTAATTGATTCGAATAAAGACTTTATAGCACAGGCTATAAAGTCTGATTTAGAGGCTTTTCAAATAGATATTTATCATCAAGATTTATCTGATAATATAGAATTAAATGATGTTGGTTATTTAATTGCAATGACGGGGAGTGAAGCTGTCAATACTTATGCAGTCGATAGTTTTTCTAAATATTTTGGAGAGCAAGGGGCTTATAGATTGGCAACTTCAAAAGAGGTTTTAGACACAAATTTATCTGTTGAAAATCAAACAAAATTCTTCACACCTAAAGACGATTATTTAAATTTAAGTGAAGCGAATAGAGACAATCCTGAAATTCATGAAATCGAAATAACCACTGAAAAAGCTTACAGGAAAGTACTGTCTAAATGCTTTAATGAATTAAAATCTGTGCCTTTATTTGTTAAAAAAGGAGGAAAACTTTTTTTAATACCAGAATTTGAAAAACTGGAAGTACCAAAAGATAATTGTATCTTAATTTATTTAGGAAAAGAATTTAAAACATTAGAGGTCTAATTCAAAAGTTTGACGTAATTTTTCTAAAAGAGGATTTATTTCTTTCATTTTTTTATACTTTTCTAGTGGAGTATAAGCAAATTTCTTTTCAACAGTTTCATTTAAAGTTACAAGAATCTCAATTCCAAAATTATTTAATTTTTCTCTTAAAAAGTTCAATAATTTTGTTTTCCCTTTTCTAAATTGATCTTCCATTAATTTATTAGGTACTGTAAACGAAATTTTAAAACTTTCCCCTAGTTTTGGTAAATCAGTTCCTACAATAGAAGCCATACTTTGTTCCCCTTTTTCATTTAATAAAGTAACATAAGTTTTCCAAAGTTCTTGTAATGTTTTTTCTGTAAAAATAGTTTTGGGATGATTGTCATAATTTACTTCAATATCCGTTTTTTTAGTTGCTTTTTTCTGGTGAACACTCTTTAACGATAGGGAAGAAGTGCGTCTTACTACAGAATTCAAAATTGGTTTTTCTAACTTGGGTTTTGGTGTCTCAATAGTTTGAGGGGTCTCAATTATTGTTTTTTTCTGAATTGGTGTTGCAACCGTTTTTATAGTAGGAGAAAGTGCTTGAAAAAAAGTAGCAGGAATTATGTAATTAGCTGACTTTTTTTTTTCTCCATCAAAAGTGATAGAGGCAACTTGCATGATGGTTAATTCTACCAGCAATCGCTGATTTTTACTAGCCCTATAGTTTAAATCACACTCATTGGCTTTCTGAATAGCCTGCATTAAAAAAGGAATACTTGCCTTTGTGGCTTGTTCTAAATAGTTCTTTTTTGTTGCATCACCCACTTCAAGTAATTCTAAAGTTGCTTTATCTTTAGCAACTAATAAATCTCTAAAATGACTTGCCAAACCATTGATAAAATGATGGCCCTCAAAACCTTTTGCTAACACATCATTGAATGCATTTAATACTTGAGGAATTTTGTTTTCTAACAACAAATCAGTCATATTAAAGTACGTTTCGTAGTCTAATACGTTTAGATTTTCGGTAACTGCTTTTCTGGTTAGATTGCTTCCAGAAAAACTAACAACTCTATCAAAAATAGATAAAGCATCTCTCATTGCGCCATCTGCTTTTTGAGCAATCACATGCAAAGCATCATCTTCAGCTGTAATATTTTCTTTCTCACAAATTACTTTTAGATAATTTTTAGCATCCAAAACACCAATTCTTTTGAAGTCAAAAATTTGACATCGAGATAAAATAGTAGGAATAATTTTATGTTTTTCAGTCGTTGCTAAAATAAAAATAGCATGAGCAGGTGGTTCTTCTAGTGTTTTCAAAAAAGCATTAAATGCTGCTTGAGACAACATGTGTACTTCATCTATAATATACACCTTATACTTACCTGTTTGAGGCGGAATTCGAACTTGGTCTGTTAAACTTCTAATATCATCTACAGAATTATTAGAAGCTGCATCCAACTCAAAAATATTAAAAGCAAAGTCTTCGTCTTCAGAAAACGTTGTATCTTGTTGATTGATGTTTTTTGCCAATATTCTAGCACAAGATGTCTTGCCAACTCCACGTGGACCCGTAAACAATAAGGCTTGTGCTAAATGATTGTTTTTTATAGCATTTTCTAAGGTATTTGTAATAGCCTGTTGCCCAACAACATCCTTAAAATTTTGAGGACGGTATTTACGCGCAGAAACTATAAAATGCTCCATTTATTGAAATATATTTGTGAAACAAAAGTAAGTATCTACTTCTTTTTTTACAAGGAGGTTTCTTAACAAAATGCTAAAGTTGTAAACAACTTGTAAATAGGAGTATTTTGTTACGACTGTGTAGGTAATTATTGTTATCATTTAAATTAAAGTTCGGATAATTGTACTACTATAAATAAAATATTTTAGTACAATTTTCTTTAATCAATCTAATTATTTGAAATATGAATATTTTAAAATGTATTACCGTAGTAAGTTTCTCTTTATTATTAATTTCTTGTTTTGGTTTTTCTGATAAAAAAGAAAGTAAACTAAAAGCAACTTATTTTCCAAGTGAAAACACTTCAGTTGCTTATTTTGCAAGCGGATGCTTTTGGTGTGTTGAAGCAATTTTTGAAAGTATAATTGGTGTAGAAGAAGCTGTTTCTGGATATGCTGGAGGTCATACAAAAAACCCAACTTACCAGTCTATAGGATCAGGTACTACAGGTCATTCTGAAACTGTCGCAGTATACTATAACCCAAAAAATGTTTCTTTTGAAACTTTGGTTACCGTTTTTTTTGGTTCTCATAACCCAACAACCGTAAATGGACAACATCCAGATTATGGAAGCCAATATAGATCTATTGCTTTTTATACAAATGCTACTGAAAAATTAGCCATAGAAAATAAAATTTCCAAACTAAATAAAGAACTGTATAATGGTAAAATTGCTACTGAAGTTATAATGCATAAAACGTTTTACAAAGCTGAAAAATACCACCAAGATTTTGAAAGAAGAAATCCAAATCACAGGTATATAAGAGCTGTTTCTATACCGCGATTAAATGCCTTTAAAAAGAAATTTCCAGAGTTGTTGAAAAAAGAGGTGTATTAGTTTTTCAGAAAATGATGATTTTGTAGTAATACAGCAGGAAAAAACATGTATGTTTAAACAAAAAAAACCTCACAATTTTGTGAGGTTTTTAAAATATTTTTTAAGAATAAAAAAATTATTTAGAAGCAGGTATTTGAATGCCTAAATTTTTGATTACGAGTTCTGTAATGTCAAATTTGTTATCTATATAAGCAAATTCATTCCCTGTTAATGTTAAAATTTGTGTATATCCTTTTGCTTTTGCAATGATAGCGATAGCATCACTTAATTTAGTATACAAAGGACGCATTAACTCTTCTTTGTTTAATTGAATTAATTTATTACCATTTTGTTGATATTTTTTGATATCAGCTTCTAATTCTGTAAGCTCCTTAAAATCTGCTTGTTTTGCTAATGGACCAAGTGTTTTTTCATTCTTTTTAAAAGCTTCAACTTTTGTTTGATATGCTGTAACTTTGATAGAAAATGCAGTATCTAATTTAGCACCGTACTCTTGAGATTTTTTTAAAACAACGGCTGTTTCTGGCATTAAATTTACAATATAATTACTGTCAATTGTACCAACCTTAGTTTGTGCAATAGTAACGGTACTTAGTAAGGCGATGCAAATAAATATAATTTTTGATTTCATGTCTTTTTTATGTGACAAAGATATAAAAGTGAATGAATTACAAAAGTTTCTTAGTTGTTTAAAATGTTAATTTTATCAGAAATTTCAGCAATAATAACGTTGCTTTCTGTTAAATGATCAAACCACAAAGTGTTTTCATCTCTTTTAAACCAAGTTCCTTGTCTTTTTGCAAACCTTCTTGTATTCTTTTTAATTTCTGAAATGGCAAATTCCTTGGTATATTCTCCTTCAAAGTAAGAAAATAATTCTCGATATCCCACCGTTTGAAGTGCATTCAAATTTTTATGTTGCTGTAATTTTTTAACTTCTTCTAACAAACCGTTTTCAATCATGATATCTACCCGCCTATTTATACGATTATAAATGACTTCCCTGTCTGCATTTAGTCCTATTTTTATCGAATGAAAATTTCTAGGTATTTTTGGTTTGTTTTTAAAAGTGGAATAAGGTGTGCCGGTTCCAATGCAAATTTCTAGCGCTCTAATGACCCTTTTCGGATTTTTTAATTCAATAATGTCATACGTTTCGGGATCTAATTCTTTTAATTTATTTTGAAGAAATTCAATACCGTCTTTTTTCAATTGTTGGGTTAATTTTTGTCGAATCTCAGGAGCCACTTTTGGGAAATAATCCAAACCTTTTAAAACAGCATCTACATATAGCCCAGATCCACCAACCATAATTTGAATAGGATTTTCTGAAAAGAGTTCGTCTAATTTTCCAAGTGCATCTCTTTCAAAAGCCCCAACATTATAATCTTCTAAAATACTTCTGTCTTGAATAAAATGGTGCGTTGCAGCCCCTAATTCATCAATATTAGGAACAGCAGTGCCAATGCTCATTTCTTTGAAAAATTGACGAGAATCGCAAGAAATAATATCGCTTTTAAAATGATTTGCTAATTGAATACTCAACGCTGTTTTACCAATAGCGGTTGGTCCTACAATAGTGATTAGAAAATTGTTTGAAGTCATTTAATTCAATTTACTGCCACAATCATAGCAAAAACCTGCTCCATCTTTATGGTCTTCTATCGAACAACTCACACATGCTTGTGTGTTTGTTTGTATTTTACTATCAAGATTTTTTGTCATTTCAGAACTTACAATTCCGGTGGGAATTGCAATAATTGCATATCCTAAAATCATAATAACACTTGCAATTAATTGCCCAAAGGGTGTATGAGGTGAAATATCTCCATAACCAACCGTAGTTAGTGTTACGATTGCCCAGTATACACTTTTTGGAATGCTTGTAAAGCCATTTTCGGCTCCCTCAATCATGTACATTATCGTCCCTAAGATGATACATGAAATAACGACAAAAAACAAGAAAACTCCTATTTTAGCCCTACTCGCTTTTAGAGCGATTAATAATTTATTTGAAGCTCCAATGTATCTTGCCATTTTAAAAATCCTAAAAATCCTAAGTAAACGCAATGCTCTTAGAGCAGCAAGATGATGTGAGCCAATAAAAAATAAGGAAAGATATTTAGGGATTGTTGATAGCAAATCGATCAATCCATAAAAGCTAAAAATATATTTTAAGGGTTTTTTTATAGCAATTACCCTTAAAACATATTCTATCGAAAATAGAAGGGTAATTACCCATTCAGATATATTTAAAAAGGAATGATATTTTGTGTCTAAGCTTTCTACACTTTCTATCATTACGAATAAAACACTGGCAAGAATAGCAATTAATAGAACAACATCAAATGCTTTACCAAACGGAGTATCTGCTTCATAAATAATTTCATGTAGTCTCTGTCTCCAAGAAGCGTTAGTTTCTGTTTTATCCAATGTATATTTTTTTTATTGTGATTTTATTTACAATCTAATAATTTTCTTAACCTTATTTTTATCGATATAATTTTTTATAATATTTTTAGTTTGTATTTTGTTTTCAATAGGCGTTAAAACCGCTTTTAAAATTTCCAACTTGTTTTCTTGATAATTTAAATTGGTATATCCATATCCAAAGACTTCATTGTTTTCAACTAATATAATGGCATTTTCTTCCACCTCTCTTCCTTTGTCTATGAGAATAAAATTGGCATTATTAAATTCTTTTAAAGTTGTTTTTAGTTTCTTTTTAAAGTTGAATTTTGGAGATAAAACCTCCAATGCTATGGTATATTTTAATTGAGTGAAAAGTTCATTCCCAGTTTTGTCAAAAGAAATTGACTGGGCTCTTTCCTGAACTTTAAGCGCTCTTTTTGTTGCTTTTAAAAAGAGATTATTTACTGCGACCTTAATATCTTTTCCTTTTCCTAAATAAATGACTTTCCCTTCTTTGTCATGCACATAAAAAACGCCAATAGTAGCGGGTATTTTATCTATTAAATCTTTTGTTTTTTGTTGCTGTTTTCTACCATCAAAATATTTTATAGAATTTTGTATAATTGTTTTATTAATATCTTTTACTAACAATAGCTTAAATAATTGTACCGTAGCCAAAGCATCACCCGAAGCTCGGTGTCTATCAGTAATAGGAATTCCTAAAGATTTTGTCAATTTACCTAAGCTATAAGACGGTTGGTCTAAAATTAATTTTTGACTTAATTCGACCGTACACAAGGTGTTTCTATTAAAATCATACCCTAACCTATCAAATTCTGTACTTAAAATTCTATAGTCAAAGTCGGTGTTATGAGCTACTAAAACACATTCTGAAGTAATTTCTATAATCCGCTTGGCAACCTCATAAAATTTGGGGGCATTTGTAAGCATTTTGTTGCTAATTCCTGTCAGTTTTACAACAAATTCTTGAATAGGTTTTTCTGGGTTTACTAAACTAATAAATCGGTCTACAGTAGTGTGACCATCAAATTTATAGATGGCAATTTCTGTGATGCCTTCTTCATTAAATTTTCCTCCAGTAGTTTCAATATCTAAAATTGCGTACAAATTTTTTTTTCTTTAAAAACGAAATTTACTAATTATAATTTCTATTACCAAATATAGAACTTCCAACTCTAATCATGTTGCTGCCACTAGAGATTGCTAATGGATAATCTCCACTCATTCCCATAGATAAAATGTTGAGTGCTGTTTCTTGAGTTTTGAGTTTGTTGAAAAAAGCTTTAAGAGCTGAAAACTCCTCTTGTAGTTGTTGTTGATTGTCTGTAAATGTTGCCATTCCCATAAAACCAACTACCTTTATGTTCTCTAATTCTAAAAATTCTTCTGAGGACAAAATAGCTTCAATTTCTTGAAATGAAAGACCAAATTTCGTTTCTTCTTTGGCAATTTTTGCTTGTAATAAGCAATTGATCGTCCGATTGTGTTTTTTCGCTTGTTTGTTAATTTCTTTCAACGTTTTCAAGCTGTCTACCCCGTGAATTAAATCGACAAAATGAGCCATGTATTTTACCTTATTACGCTGTAAATGGCCGATCATATGCCATTGAATGTCTTTAGGTAGCGCATCGTATTTCTCAACCATTTCCTGAATTTTGTTCTCTCCAAAAACTCGTTGACCAGCAGCATATGCTTCTTGTAAATCTACAAGCGGTTTGGTTTTAGAAACGGCAACTAAAGTTACGTTTTCAGGAAGTGATTGTTTTATTTTTAATAAATTTTCTTTAATCATTTGTGATTTTTAAAGTTCTATAGTCGCAACGTTTTAAAGACTGTCAGTTCGAGTAATTCCGTTTTTAAATGACTTTGTTAAGACGTTTTCAATTTTACTAAAAACCTAATAGCCACTTGCTAATTCTTCACGAACTAATTCTTTAATAAAGCAATAATTTGATTTGCCAATTCGATACCAATTCTTTCTTGTGCTTCTTGTGTTGCTCCACCAATATGTGGCGTTAAAGAAATTTCTGGATTCATTAATAATTGAACAGCAGGTGTAGGTTCTGTTTCAAAAACATCCAAACCAGCAAACTGTACTTTACCACTTTCTAAAGCCTTTACTAAATCGACTTCATGTAAAAGGCCACCTCGTGAGGTGTTTATGATTCCAACACCTTCTTTCATTTGTTCAAATTCCAATGCTGTAATAATGTAATCTTCTTGCGCAGGAATATGTAATGTTATAAAATCTGCTTCCTTCAATACGACATCTTGAGCTACCGTATCAATAGTGAAAACAGTTTTTTGTCCGTTAAAAAAATCTAAGGTTATTGGGGCGCTTTTAATCTTCTTGTCAGTAGCTAATACATTCATCCCTAGTCCAATCGCTATTTTTGCTACGGCTTGACCAACTTTTCCAAAACCAATAATACCAATAGTTTTTTCTCGTAATTCAACTCCTTGTGAGTATGCTTTTCTTAAGTCATTAAAGCGAGAATCTCCTTCTAAAGGCATTTCTCTATTGGATGAGTGAAGAAATCGTACCATTCCAAATAAATGTGCGAAAACTAATTCTGCAACAGCACTAGAAGATGCTGTATGGGCGTTTATAACGTGAACTCCGTTGTCTTCTGCATAAGCAACATCAATATTGTCTAGACCCACTCCTGCAAGTCCAATTAGTTTTAAACTTGGGCAAGCTTCAATTAATTCTTGTCTTACTTGAGTTGCACTTTTAACTAAAATTGCATCAATAGTATTTTCATTAATAAAGTTTTCTAATTGGTTTTGAGCAACTTTTACATTCATCACTTCAAATCCACCTTTTTCTAAAATGGCTCTTCCGCTTTCAGAAATTCCATCATTTGCTAATATTTTCATCATTCATTAAAAGTTAAAAAAATGAAATAGTTAAAAATTATTACATTTTTAAATATTCAAAAATTATGATATTAATTGTTTCTCAATACTGAGAGTCCTTTCCTTCTAAGAAGGTGAGGATTGGCTATTTTCTAATTCCTGCATTACATCTACCAAAGCTTGAACACTATATAATGGTAACGCATTATACATACTAGCCCTGTAACCCCCAACACTTCTATGACCATTGATCCCGCTAATTCCTGCTGCTGCCCACATGGTGTTAAATTTCTCTTGTAAATTTTCATCATTTAAAACAAAAGTCGCATTCATCGTACTTCTATCTTCTTTCGCCACAACTCCTTTAAATAAAGGGTTTCTGTCGATTTCATTGTATAAAAGTGCTGCTTTTTTGTTGTTTACTTCTTCAATAAACTCAATACCACCTAAATCTTTTAACCACTGTAAAGTCAACATAGAGACATAGATAGCGAATACAGAAGGTGTATTGAACATACTTTCTTTATCAATATGAACTTGATAATTTAGCATTGAAGGAATATGTCTTTCCACTTTTCCTAAAATAGCTTCTTTAATAATGACTAGAGTAGCGCCTGCAGGTCCCATGTTTTTTTGCGCCCCCGCATAAATTAAATCAAATTTTTCAAAATCTAATTGGCGAGAAAAAATATCTGAACTCATATCACAAACGACAGGAATACCTGTCTTTGGAAATTCTTTCATCTGAGTTCCCACAATCGTATTGTTACTTGTACAGTGAAAATAATCGGCATCTTCAGGAATTGAATATTCTTTGGGTATGTAAGCATACCTTTTGTCTTTAGAGGAAGCAACTTCATCCATTTCTCCAAATATTTTTGCTTCTTTTATTGCTTTGTCAGACCAAGTACCTGTATTCAAATAGGCTGCTTTTTTATTTAATAAATTATAAGCAACCATTAAAAACTCTAAACTTGCACCACCTTGTAAGAATAGGACTTTGTATCCTTTATTTTCTAAACCTAAAAGTTCTAAAGATAAAGAACGTGCTTTTTCCATTACAGCAACAAAAGATTTACTTCTATGGGAAATTTCTAATAATGATAAATGATCATTATTAAAATTTAAAATAGCTTCGGAAGCTTTTTTAAGCACTTCTTCAGGTAAAATACAAGGACCTGCACTAAAATTATGTATTTTCATTTGTAATATTTTAATATTAAAAGATTCAAGAATTCAAAAAAATAATTCAAAAATTAAATTTTTCGAAATCCCTTTCGATTTTTTGCGTTTAAAGTTCGTTATTTTATAATTGGTTTAAAAATTCTAATGTATTTATTCCATCTGCAAAATCTGTTAACTTTGGATGTTGAGTCTGCCCAAAAGCAACTTCATTTCCTATAAAACCATTAGCAACAATACATTGAATTTTTTCTTTGTCATGATCTAATTTTATTTTTAAATCACTTTCTGTATCGTAATACTCATAAAAAATAGTAGCAATAGGAGAGGAGTAACTTGCATCTTCTTTAATCATTAGAAACCCGTTTTCTAATAATTCAAACTCACTCATTAAGTAAACGGCTTTGTTATAATCGTAATTATTGGCATATTTTGCATTGTTTATATGTTCTTTTTTAGCATACATCCCTGTGAAAAATGCATCGAAATTATAGTCTTTAGGAACATAAATTTTAGAAACACTTCTACAACCTAATCCAAAATATTGAAAAACATCATCAGATAATTTTATAAAATCGTCTTCCGTTTCATTTCCTGTCAAAACCGCTACAGAATTTCTACTTTTTCTTATAATATTTGGTTTGTTTTTAAAGTAATACTCAAAATAACGCGCAGTATTATCACTTCCAGTAGCGATAATTGCATCATAATCTATCAATTTTTCTTCTGTAAAAGTGATTTTTCCTTTAAAATCTTCTTCAACATGCTCTAAATACTTCGCTAAAAAGGGTAATAAATGTTTATCACTAGAGGATTGCTTTACCAACACCGAATGTCCAAAAATCAATACAGATAAAAAATCATGAAACCCAACTAAAGGTATGTTTCCAGCCATCACAATAGCTACTTTTTTTGAGGAGCTATTGTTAGAATCATAAGGGGTTATGTAAGACTCTAAGTTGCTTTTAGTTAGTGTTTTACTCCAGGATTCAAGTGTGAATAGAATATTTTCTTTGGTAAACCAAGAGTTCTTTTCTTGTGCTAATTTTATTTGATGCAAAAAGCCATCAAAAAAGATTTCATTATGTTCAATATGATCGATTTTTTTTATACTTTCGATAGCATATTGAGCTAAAAAGTCGCCTAATTTTGCGAATGCAGTAATTCTGTTTTGAATACTAATCATTTATTTTGGTTGTCTATGATTTTGGCTTTATTTTTGCAATTGCAAAGGTACAAAAACAGAACAGAAAATTATGGCAATTATAATAACAGATGAATGTATAAATTGTGGGGCATGTGAACCAGAATGTCCTAATACTGCAA
>CATITK010000130.1 GCA_949545755.1 Polaribacter sejongensis
CCTTCTTCCATGGTGTCACTTAATCTTGGCATGTTTATAATTGTAGCCATATCTTAACTTATAAAAGGATAATCTTTTTGTTCATATACCATGTCATACATCTGTTCAGGTTCTGGATAAGGAGAGTCTTCTGCAAATTCTTCACATTCTTTTACCTTCGCTTTCACCTCTTTATCTATAGCAGCGATTTCTTCAGCTGTAGCATAATTTTTTTCTAAAATAATATCTTTTACTTGAGTAATAGGATCTATTTTTTTGTATTCTTCTACTTCATCTTTGGTTCTGTAATGTTGCGCATCAGACATAGAATGACCTCTATATCTGTAGGTCTTCATTTCTAAGAAAGTAGGTCCATCTCCTCGTCTTGCTCTATCTAAAGCTTCGTCTACAGCTTCTGCAACTTTAATTGGGTTCATAGCGTCTACGGGTCCACAAGGCATTTCATATCCTAAACCAAGTTTCCAAATATCAGTATGATTCGCCGTTCTATCTACAGAAGTTCCCATTGCATATCCATTGTTTTCACAAATAAAAATTACAGGTAATTTCCATAACATTGCAAGGTTAAATGCTTCGTGTAAAGAACCTTGTCTTGCTGCTCCATCTCCGAAACAGGTTAATGTAACACCTCCAGAACCACTATATTTATCACCGAAAGCAAGACCTGCCCCTAAAGGAATTTGTCCACCAACAATACCATGACCACCATAAAAACGAAATTCTTTAGAAAAAATATGCATAGAACCTCCCATTCCTTTAGATGTTCCAGTAGCTTTTCCAAATAATTCTGCCATTACACGTTTAGGATCTTCTCCCATACCAATTGGTTGTACATGATTTCTGTAGGCAGTAATCATTTTATCTTTCGTTAGATCCATTGCATGCAATGCACCTGCTAAAATTGCTTCTTGACCATTGTATAAGTGTAAGAAACCTCTAACTTTCTGTTGAATGTAAACAGAAGCTAGTTTGTCTTCGAATTTACGCCAAAAGAGCATGTCTTTATACCAGTCTAAATAGGTTTGTTTGGTAATTTTTTTCATTTTTGTACTATTGTTTATTTTTGAGAATACCGAAATTTATTTTTTGTGTAATCAATCACAAAAATAACTGTTTTTGATAGAATAAAAAAACAAGATTAGTTTAAATTACAACAAAAAATTATAAGGTTATTCTTTGTCTTTTGCTATAACTATCGTGGCTTTAGCGCCAGTTGCTAAATTCCATTCTTTAGAAGAAAGTAATATGCCAGCATCATTATAAACTTTAAAGGCAGCAGTATTTGGTCCAGAAGTACCTTGATTTAGCGCTTTGAAAGCAATTTTATTGATGCCAACCTCCAGAGGGATATTAAACTTTTGGTAGCTTCGTTGTAAGGTGATATTAAGAATAATGGGGATGTCATTTATGAGTATAGTAACTCGGTCTCCGTCAGGGTATTGAAAGTCTCTACAGATGATATTAACACTTTTAGAATTCGTTCTAAAACTACCCAAGTCTTGGTCTATTCTTGGATAAATGTATTGTCCATTTATTTTTTGAAACGCTTTTAAAAAACGCTCCTCATTGACCTTTGCTTTTGATATAATTCCTTGGTTGTTAAACTTGTCTTCTTCTTGTAATCTTTTTAATTTCTCTTTCTCTTTATTGTAAGCATTCTTAAAGCTGTTTTTAGGGTTTAATTCTAAAGATTTTGGCCTTTTTACTTCTTTAGCACTCTTTAATGCTATTGCTTTAATTTTTCCTTTTTCTTTATTTTCAGCATTATTATCTAATTGTGCAGATAAGTGACCAAGGGATAAAAGAGATATTGATAAAAAAAGAAGTTTTATTTTTAATTTCATTTCTAGGTTGCTTACAAACAATAGTGGTGCAAATATAATGCCGATTTTAAGTGAAGTTGTTGCTATTTTTGTTAAAACTTTTTATTCTATTGAAAAATTAAAATAAGTTTCAGCAAAGGGTTCTTTTTTTAATGTAAAATGCCACCATTCATTACTATAGGGTATAAAATTATTTTTCATCATAATGTTCCGAAGTAAAAGTCTATTTTTTTGTTGATTTTGAGTACTCTTTTTATAAAAAGGATGAGACTCTTCTCCAAAAAAATCATACGGGCTTCCCATGTCTAATGCGATACCTGTTTTACTGTTTACAATGGTTAAATCGACAGCACTACCTCTTGAATGCCCAGATTTTGACGCAATAAATCCTCTTTTGAATAATTCAGATTTTTGTACATTAGGGTAATATTCCTTTTTCATTAAGGTGTCTTTTAGAACCTTTGCCCAGCGTACAAAATGATCAACAGCTTGTTGCGGTCTGTAGGCATCAAATATTTTAAGACTCAATCCTTTTTTCAATAAAATCTGTTGCACATTCTGTAAAGACATGGCAGTTTTTTCAGTGATTATTACCCGATTTTTATGGTAGCCATCAATTCGTTTTCCTATAAAATTATTGTTACTAAAATAGCGTACTTCTTTTTGTATGGTTTTATCAATATCAGATAAATAAACAAATCCTTTAGGAAGGTTTTGACCTAAAGTAAAAAGAGAAAAAGTAACTGTAAAAAAGAAAACTATTTTTTTCATAAAGTAAAAATAAGTAAAAGATACGATTTAAATTTTGTGAATGGTTTATCAACTTAAAAAAAAGGCTAATTTTGTTTTAAATAGTCCAAGTATAATGAAGCAAACAACAGATACAGTTTTAATGATCCGTCCTGTAAGTTTTAGGATGAATGAACAAACCGCAGTTAACAACTATTATCAAAAAAAAATTGAGAATACACTTCCTGGTGCAATAAATGCCAAAGCGCAAAAAGAATTTGATGTATTTATAGAGAAACTTCGCAGTTTTGGTATTTATGTAATTGTGTTTTCCGACACCAAAGAATTTGATACTCCAGATGCAATATTTCCCAATAATTGGGTTTCTTTTCACAAAGAGGGTACTGTTGCTATATATCCTATGTTTGCTGAAAATAGACGTTTAGAAAGGCGAGAAGATGTTTTAGAAGCACTAGAAAAAGAGGGTTTTTTAATTGAAAATATTGTAGACTATACTTCTGCAGAAGAAGCAGCTGTTTTTTTGGAAGGAACAGGGAGTATGGTTTTAGATCGAGTGAATAAAAAGGCTTATTGCGCACTTTCTGCCAGAGCAGATGAGGAATTGTTTATCGAGTTTTGTGAAGATTTTGAGTATATGCCAGTTCTTTTTACAGCCAATCAAACAATAGATGGAGTTAGGAAAGCAATCTATCATACCAATGTGATGCTGTGTGTTGCAGAAACTTTTGTGATCATTTGTTTGTCAGCTATAGATGATAAAACGGAACGTAAAAATGTTTTGAAGCATTTAAAGGCAACGGGTAAAAAGGTGATTGATATTACCGAAGAACAAGTAGCTCGCTTTGCGGGAAACCTGTTACAAGTTAATGGTAAAAATGAGGAACGATTTTTAATAATGAGTGAAACTGCTTTTGAAAGTTTGACACAATCACAAAAATCACAAATAAGCAACCATTGTCAAATTATTTCTAGTCCTTTAGAAACTATCGAAACCTGTGGAGGAGGAAGCGCACGTTGTATGATGGCAGAAGTGTTTCTACCTAAAGTTTAATTCCTATTTTAAAACCTCGTCAATAACAACGCCATTTGTACCATTTGGTGCTTCAATATCTAATAAGTTTGCTATTGTTGGTGCAATATCTGTAATGTTATATTTTTTTGTTGATGCACCTTTTTGTATTCCATTTCCATAAAAAATTAATGGAATATGTGTGTCATAAGAATAACCTGAGCCATGACTTGTCCCTTTTTTTCCTCTCATTAAGGTTGCAGGATTAGGAATCATTAATACCTCTCCAGATAGTTTTTGGTTATAGCCATTTTGTAGGGCATTTAAAATCCCTGTTGAGAAATGAGTTGTTTGTAGCGTTCTTGCAGTAACAGCTTTGTATATTTCATCAAAAGAAACAACTTCATCAGCTAGCTTTTGGGCAACTGTATTTACTTCAAACCCTAAAGATTCTATTTTGTCTTTATCCAGAAAAATTTGGTAGTTAGAAACGTTTTCAATTAATTCTATCGAATTAAAATATTTTTTAGTCACCTTTAAAAGGAACTTTTTAAATTTTTTAGTTTTAAGATAGTGGGCAGGTATTTTTAGCGATTGTAAATAGGAAGGAACATGAACCGCTGCATGATCTGCTGTTAAAAATAGGGTGTAGGCATTTTTTCCAACTTGTTGGTCTAAAAAATCAAAGAAATCTGCCAAATCTTTATCCAAACGTAAATAGGTGTCTTCTATTTCTACAGCAGCAACGCCGTATTTATGACCAATATAATCAGTTGAGGAAAAGCTTAAAGCTAAGAAATCAGTGTATTCACTTTTTCCTAAATTTTCACCAATGATTGCTGCTTTTGCAAAATCTACGGTAAAAGTATTGCCAGCAGGTACCGTTTTTAGCAAATTAAAATTCCCATTTTTTTTACGTAATTTTTTTAAATTCTTAGGGAAAGTAGGCGTTTTTTGACCAGCTAATTTTTCTTCAAAAATATTGTCATCATTTCTGCTATTTGTATAGCTTTTAATATCGTAAAGTGTTTCCCATGACGTATTCAAGTATTCATCTGCTTTATTATCAGAATTAAAATTGGTTACCCATTTTGGGAGTTTATTCATGTAGAAAGTACTCGTAATCCAAGTGTTTTTATTTCCTCCATCATACCAATAAGCAGCATTTGCGGTGTGACCAACTGGTAAAATAGCAGCACGATCCTTCATGGAAATTCCAATCGTTTTTCCATGCATATTTTGCGCTAGGTGTAGTTGATCAGTAATTGTTGTAGTATACAATCTCTTTGGTGATTTTTGACCCTTTTTACTATCGTTTCCAACAGTTTTATAAGCAGCGTCATCAACACAATAAATCGATTTTTTTAAAAACTTATCATACCAATTATTAGAAATAATTCCATGTTCACTTGGTGTTGTACCTGCGTAAATTGAGGTATGGCCAACAGCAGTATAAGTAGGAATGTAATTTAAATGCGCATTTTCTAATGAGAAACCATTTTTTAAAATCCTATTAAATCCATTTTCCCCATATCTATTTGCATATTTTGTTAAATAATCATACCTCATTTGATCGATAACAATACCAATAACTAATTTTGGTTTTTTAGATTTTTTCTCTGGCCTGCAGCTTCCTAAAAAAAAAAACAAGCTTAGAAGACTAAAAAGGATTTTGAGTTTCATATTTCGATAATTAAATAATTCATCAAAAGTAATTATTTTTTATTATGATAGACATAATTTAACCTTCAATTAATGATATTTTAATACTTTAGCATAAAATTAAAATGAATGAATTACCTAGAACATATTGGTAAATACTTTATCATGTTACGCCGTGTTTTTAGAAGACCACAACGATCAAAGGTTTTTTACGAAGCTTTACTAAAAGAAATAGAAGATTTAGGATTAAAATCTTTAGGGATTATTATGTTTATTTCTTTTTTTATTGGGGGTGTTATTGCTCTGCAAACAGCCTTAAATTTAGACAGTCCTTTTATACCAGATTCTTTAATTGGATTTGCGGCCAAACGTTCTATAATTTTAGAATTTGCGCCCACTTTTTGTTCGATTATTTTAGCGGGTAAAGTGGGGTCTTATATAACCTCAAGTATTGGTACAATGCGTGTTACAGAGCAAATAGATGCTTTAGAGGTAATGGGTATAAACTCATTGAATCATCTGGTGTTGCCAAAAATTTTAGCAACCATTTTCTTTTACCCATTTTTAATCTCTTTAGGGATGTTTTTGGGTATTTTTGGTGGTTGGGTTTCTGGAGTTTTATCGGGTCTATTTTCTGGTGCAGATTATATAGAAGGGATACAAACAGATTTTAATTCATTTCTACTGATATATGCAATTATTAAAACATTAATTTTTGCATTTTTAATAGCGACTGTGCCTTCTTATCATGGATATTATGTTAAGGGAGGATCAATAGCGGTAGGTAAAGCAAGTACGCAAGCTGTAGTTTGGACAACCATTTTAATTGTAATTTCTAATTATTTTTTAACTCAAATGCTTTTAACTTAAACAAATGATCATCGTAAAAAATTTAAAAAAAGGTTTTGGGGAAGTAGAGGTGTTAAAAGATATTTCCGCTACTTTTCATCCAGGAAAGACGAGTTTAATAATTGGTCAAAGTGGTTCGGGGAAAACCGTGTTTTTAAAATCCTTAATAGGTTTACATACTCCTGAAGAGGGTACAATTTCTTTTGACGGAAGAATAAATACAAAATTCTCAGAAAAAGAAAAACAACAATGGAGGCAAGAAATTGGGATGGTTTTTCAAGGAAGTGCATTGTTTGATTCTCA
>CATITK010000131.1 GCA_949545755.1 Polaribacter sejongensis
AAAGATTTATCGGAAACACAAATTGAACAGTTTTCGAAACTTCAAGAATTGTACAAAGATTGGAATTTAAAAATAAATGTAGTTTCTAGAAAAGATATCGATGAGTTGTATTTACGTCATGTGTTGCATTCTTTAGGGATCGCAAAAGTAATGCAGTTTAAATCTGGTTCTAAAGTAATGGATGTTGGAACGGGCGGCGGTTTTCCTGGAATTCCATTAGCTATTTTATTTCCTGAAACCCAATTTCATTTAGTAGATTCTATTGGAAAAAAGATAAAAGTAGTGAATGAAGTTGTCGAAGGATTGGCTTTGGAAAACGTAAAAACAACTCATGGTAGAGTAGAAGATATAAAAGACACGTATGATTTTATTGTAAGTAGAGCAGTGGCACAAATGGAAACTTTTGTGGGTTGGACAAAAGGAAGAATTGCTAAAAAACAAAATCACGATTTAAAAAATGGAATTCTCTATTTAAAAGGAGGTGATTTAACAGAGGAGTTAAAGCTGTATTCATCTGCGACCCTCTACGATTTAACAAATTATTTTGAAGAAGACTTCTATGAAACAAAAAAATTGGTTCATTTAGGAATGAAATTTAAGGGATAAATTCCCTACATAATGAGTGCTTAAAATAGTCTTCAATTTTTTAATTGAACTATTCGTACTACTTTTGAAACATTGAAAAACTTTATCATTAACCTATATTTTATGCCTTATCAAGACATGTTTGTTGTTTTCTGGGAACAGGTAAAACAAAGTATCCAAGAAGAACGCTTTGCCAAATTAACTATGGCAAAGACCATCGGAAAACCTGATTTAAAAAATATATTTGTGAGACCCGTCCATGCTGAAGACGGTTGTAAAGTCTTAGTGAAATTTCGGTATAGATCTAAAGAAACGGAAGATGTGGAAAATGAATTGACATTGGAAGCAGCTTTTGATCTCTTAAAACCTCATCTCAGAAAGTCTTTTTCGTCAGTGCTATTATTTACCACGACAAAAGATGTTACTTTTAAAATTAATAAGAAGGGTGCTGGTAGCATATCAGAAAATTCGCCAACATTTCACAACGTTACCAAAGCGGAAAGTAATCAAGAATAACTATTTTTTTCTTCTTGTGTAGGCAGCAATTAAATGTACTTTTTGTATTTCCTATATAAGATAAAAAAATGCTCTTTTTAAACAACTTCCACAAACAAACCTTCGTCAGTTTTAGCAACTTTAGCCATGTTGTTTTTTGTCAAACCTTTGATGGTTTTATCCCATTTTTTGTTAGACAAACCAGATTGTATTTTTAAAGTATTTAAAGCTACTTTTTCTTCTTTTTGAAGAATTGCTAAGACAGTTTTCTCTTCATCATTCAATTCTATAGAAGGTGCTTTCTTCTCTGGTCTCATTTGGGGAAAGAATAAAACCTCTTGTATCGATTGATTGTTTGTTAAAAACATAATTAAACGATCCATTCCGATTCCCATTCCAGAAGTTGGTGGCATTCCATATTCTAAGGCACGTAAAAAATCTTCATCTATAAATTCAGTTGCTTCATCATCGCCTTTTTGCGCTAATTTTAATTGATGTTCAAAACGTTCACGTTGATCAATAGGGTCATTCAGTTCAGAATATGCATTTGCAACTTCTTTACCACAAATCATTAATTCAAAGCGCTCTGTCAATTCAGGGTTGTCTCTATGTTCTTTACAAAGTGGAGACATTTCTTTAGGGTAATCTGTAATAAAAGTAGGTTGAATGTAGTTTCCTTCACATTTTTCACCAAAAATTTCATCAATTAACTTCCCTTTCCCCATGGTTTCATCTACAGGAATATGCATCTCTTTTGCAGCTTCTCTAATTTCATTTTCTGTTTTACCATTAATATCAAAACCAGTAAAATGTTTAATAGAATCTGCCATAGTTACTCTTGCATATGGCGCCTTAAAATTGATTTTATGTTCTCCAAAAGTTGCCTCAGAAGTTCCGTTTACAGCAATTGCGCA
>CATITK010000132.1 GCA_949545755.1 Polaribacter sejongensis
ATCAAACGGTTTCTAATGAATTATTACTCACATCAGAAACAAAAACATATTTAATTCCAGAAAAGAAAAAAATAGATTTTTTTCTAAAAATTTGTGGAGAATCGGAGTATGAGTTTATTTTGAAAACAATAAAAAAAATAACAAGTATTGAGAATGTGATAACTGCATATTCAATTGATAAAAACACCTTAAAGTCCAAAGACTTTTTAATATTTTAAACATGAGCGATTACAAAAAGACTAAAATAGTTGCAACCCTAGGGCCAGCAACAGACAGTAAAGAAACCTTAACAGAATTAGCAAAAGAAGGAGTAAATGTCTTCAGAATTAATTTTTCTCATGCAGATTACGACAATGTAAAAAAGACCGTAAAAACCATTAGAGAAATCAACGAAGAAAACGGCTACAACGTTGCTATTTTAGCAGATTTACAAGGTCCAAAATTACGTGTTGGGGTAATGGAGGAAGATGTTGTCTTAAATGACGGAGACCTATTTACCTTTACAACCGAACAATGTATCGGTAACAAAGAAAGAGCCTTTATGACCTACAAACGTTTTCCAAAAGACGTAAAAGTTGGTGAAAACATTATGGTGGATGATGGTAAATTATTGTTTGAAGTAGTCTCTACAGATTTAGACAAATCTGTTGTTGTAAAAACAATTGTTGGGGGACCATTAAAATCTAAAAAAGGAGTAAACTTACCAAATACCGCTATTTCTTTACCGGCTTTAACAGAAAAAGATAAAGAAGATGCTGTTTTTGCGTTGGGTTTAAATGTAGACTGGATGGCACTTTCTTTTGTGAGAACACCAGAAGATTTAAAAATGTTACGTGATTTAATTGATGAGCATTCTGATTATAGAGTTCCTGTAATTGCAAAAATTGAAAAGCCAGAAGCAGTTGCAAACATGGACGCATTAATTCCTTATTGTGATGGATTAATGGTTGCTCGTGGAGATTTAGGAGTAGAAATACCAATGCAAGATGTTCCATTAATTCAGAAAAAATTAGTAAGACGTGCAAAAAAAGCAAGAATTCCTGTAATTATTGCAACTCAAATGATGGAAACAATGATTGATAATTCTGTACCAACAAGAGCAGAAGTAAATGATGTTGCAAATTCTATTATGGATGGTGCAGATGCAGTAATGCTTTCTGGAGAAACCTCTGTAGGAAAACACCCCGTTAGAGTTATTCAAAAAATGGCAGAAATTATCCGAGCAGTTGAAAACTCGAAGATGATTAAAGTGCCTCACGATGCACCTCATATTAGAACAGATCGATTTATAACAAAATCACTTTGTCATCATGCCGCATTAATGGCAAATGATACAGATGCATCTGCAATTTCTACTTTAACAAATAGTGGTTATACTGCGTTTCAAATTTCAGCATGGAGACCACAAGCTAAAATATTAGCATTTTCATCAGAAAGAAGAATCTTAGGAAAACTAAATTTACTTTGGGGCGTGAAAGCTTTTTACTACGATAAAAACCTAAGTACAGATGATACTGTTGTAGATATTAACAAAATATCTAAAGAAAAAGGATTTGTAAAAGAAGGAGATTTAATGATTAACTTAACTTCTATGCCTGTAGAAGCAAAAGGAATGGTTAATACTTTAAGAGTCTCTCCCATAGAATAAACAGAAGTTATTCAATATTTTAAACGAAGCCAGTGAATTTATTCACTGGCTTTTTTGGTCGTGAGTAAATTTACGAACTGATGTCTATGAACAATTTCTCTATTGAGGATACCAATTTGATACTTTCATGTCGTATTATAAATTTTAAGTATAGATATTGACAAAGGCTCTTTTCATTGGTTGCGCCGTCTTAAAATAGCTTAAATTAACCATACATTTTAAATTGAAAAAAAGTAAATTTGCACTTTTACAACAACACGCAAACACAACAATACAATGATTCATTTCTTTGGAAACGCAAACAGTAAGGTATTCGCTGTTCAAACTACAAAAGAATTAACTGTAAAGACAGTTTCTAAATTAACTTGGTTATTTGCAAATCAACCAAAAATAGCGGCATCTTTTCTTGAGGCTTCTTTTATTGGACCTCGTGCCGCAATGATTACTCCTTGGAGTACAAATGCTGTTGAAATTACCCAAAATATGGGTATTTCTGACATTATTAGAATTGAGGAATTCACAGCTATTTCTGAAGATTTTTCTGACTTTGACCCCATGATTTCTGAGAAATTTAAAGGGTTAGATCAAGATAGTTTTACTATTGAAATTCAACCAGAAGCAATTTTAGAGATTGCTGATATTGCTGAATATAACGACCAAGAAGGATTGTCTTTAAGTGACGAAGAGGTTGGGTATTTAGAAAGTGTTGCTACTAAAATTGG
>CATITK010000133.1 GCA_949545755.1 Polaribacter sejongensis
ACATCTGGAAACTTTTCTTTTAATATTCTTGAATATACAGAAGTTGCATAATCGGGTCGAAACCCTTTATCACCATTGGGTGTATAGGCATCTTTATCTCTTCTTTTTTTACTTGCTGTGTAATTACTCACCATCGGATCCATACAACCACCGGTGGCTCCGAAAAACAAACGGGGCTTTCCTAATTTCTCAAAATCTTGAAGATTGTCGTTTACACTTGGTTGTGGCACAATGGCCACTCGCAAACCATAGCTTTCTAAAATACGACCAATAACTGCAGGTCCAAATGAAGGATGATCTACATAGGCATCTCCACTAAATAAAATAACATCTAACCCATCCCAACCACGAATTTTTACTTCCTTGTTTGTCGTTGGTAACCAATCTGTTAATTGATGTCTTTTTGTATCCTCCATATTTTGCAAAAATACAGAATTTTAATGGAATTGAACACTTATTTCAAAAATGTGATTTTGAGAAAATAGTAAAAGAAATTCTAAATCTAGAAAGCTGTAGCTGAAATTCCCACATATTATTCTTTCTAAATAAGGGTCTTTATGGAATTTTGAAAAAACGATTAGAACATTACAACATCATTGCAATTAGAAAAAACCACTTATGCAAGTTTGAATTACTTTTCATTTATAAATGAAGACTCCTTTTTAATAATTTTTATCCCAATCTACTTGTGAACAATAAACTTTAACTTTTACTTTCTCTGAGTTTCTTTAAAAAAATAAGCATCATTAAAAACCAACCAACAACAAAAGACACTCCTCCTAGCGGCGTTAAAAACCAAATAGATTTTGCTGTGATATCCGTTAAATGAATGACATAAATTGAGCCCGAGAAGAGAAAAATCCCTAGAAAGAAAAAAAGACTAATCCTGTTTTTCTGGTTTTTAGTAAATCCTTCATATGTATTGACAAATAATAATACAACTGTATGATACATTTGATATTGAACAGCGGTATTGAAACTATTTATGGCTTCAATAGATAGTTTGTTTTTTAGAGCATGTGATCCAAAAGCACCTAAGATTATTGCGAGGAACCCTAGCAATGAAGTGATTGTTAATTTTTTATACATATCATTATTTTTCGATGCTTTAAACAAAACGTGTACCTTCGCCACGCAACAAAAGTACAGAATAATTTAATGAAAAATATACTAATTATAGGCGCTGGAAAATCATGCGCTTCAGTTATAAGGTATTTATTAGACAAATCATCCGAAGAGAATTTACACATTATTATTGGTGACATTCATACTGAAAACGCTAAGAATATTGTAAATAATCATATAAATGCATCTATAATTTTGCTAGATGTTTATAATGAGAAACAAAGAAAAGAAGCCATTCAAAAAGTAGATATTGTAGTCTCTATGCTTCCCGCTCGTTTTCATTATACAGTAGCTAAAGATTGTATCAAGTATCACAAACATTTGGTGACTGCCTCATACATTTCAAAAGAAATGAACGGTTTGGATACAAAGGCAAAAGAAAAAGGGTTAGTTTTTATGAATGAAGTTGGGTTGGACCCAGGAATAGATCATATGAGCGCAATGCTTACAATTGATCGCATTAAAAATACTGGCGGAAAAATGCTGTCCTTTAAATCCTATACAGGCGGTTTAATCGCTGCAGAAAGTGCTACTAATTTGTGGAATTATAAATTTACATGGAATCCGAGAAATGTAGTTTTAGCAGGACAAGGGGAAACCGCTAAATATATTGAAAATGGCACCTATAAAAACATTCCCTATCCTGAATTATTTAAAAAAACAGCGCTGTTACAAATTACTGGAGTTGGAAATTTTGAAGCCTATGCAAACAGAGATTCTCTTAAATACAGAAGTATTTACGGTTTAGAAAATATTCCGACGCTCTATAGAGGAACCCTCAGAAAAGTTGGTTTTTCTGAAGCTTGGGATACTTTTGTACAGCTTGGAATGACAGATGATTCTTACACGATAGCAGATTCTGAAAAGAGAAGTTATCGGAGTTTTCTAAACTTATTTTTAGCAGGCGCGCCTTCCGATACTGTAGAAATGAAATTGTGTGCCTATTTAAAAATAGACCAGACCCATATTATCTATAAAAAATTAACAGAACTTGCTTTTTTTAATCCGAAGAAAAAAATAGGCTTAAAAAATGCGACTCCAGCACAAATGCTCCAAAAAATACTAGAAGATGCTTGGACTTTGCAAAAAGAAGAGAAAGACATGATTGTGATGCAGCATTTATTTGGCTATGAAATAAACGGAGAAAAAAGACAAATAGAAAGCAATTTAGTCGTTCTTGGTAAAAACCAAACCGACACTGCAATGGCAAAAACAGTTGGTTTACCTGTTGCAATTGCTGCTTTGAAAATAGTAAAAGGTGAAATTAAAACTCCAGGTATTCAACGACCAATAGCCAGAGAAATATATCAACCTATTTTAAAAGAATTAGAAAATTACGGAATACAATTTGTAGAAAGAGACGTTAAATAGCTGGAGCCACACTCCTAATCATATGAATGGATAACGTAATGTGTGTTCAAGTTATTTTTGAAGAATGAAAAAGTTGAACCAATAAATTTTATCATTCCTGCGAAACTCAGCATCTTACATTTTCAAATAAAAGTCTTTCGTTAAATTAATATATGCTGCTGTGTATTGATGGCGGGCAAGTTCTATAATTAAAAGTTCTTCTTTTAGTTCCGTTTGACAAAAAGAAAACGCTAACAAACTTCTCTTTATTTCTGAAGTAGTAGTCCCTTGAACGCGACAAACGCTATTTAAAAATAAATTTTTATCTGCTGCAATAGCAACAAAGTTTTCCTCCTCTTTAAAAGGAATGATGACCGTAAATTTTCCATTTTCTGATAAAATTTTTGAAACACCAAAAATTAATTCTTCAAAAGACAAAGAAGAAGTAAAACGTGCTTTGTTTCTTGCTTCATCATTCGATTCAAACGCATGTGAATAAAATGGTGGATTCGAAACTATCAAATCATAACGCTCTTCTTCTTGACTAATTTCATCAGCAAATTCTTGAAAAGAGGCATGATAACAATACAAGCGGTCTGCCCAATCTGACTCTTCAAAATTGACGACCGTTTGTTCATAGGCATTTTCATCAAGCTCTACAGCATCAATGGTCATGGCATCCGATCGTTGTGCAATCATTAAAGAAACAACCCCTGTACCAGCTCCAATATCTAAAACAGAATCTGGATAAAAATCAACAGGACACCAAGCACCTAAGAGCACTCCATCCGTACCTACTTTCATAGCCGATTTGTCTTGCTGAACGGTAAATTCTTTGAATTGGAATGGTGCTAACAAAGTAATTTTCTATTTAAAAGTTAAAAAGTTCTGTGTAATTTATGACACAGAACTTTTTAACACTTTCTATTTTTTAACTTTACTTACTTGTAGAGAGGAAGGGATTCGAACCCTCGATACCGTTACCAGTATACTACCTTTCCAAGGTAGCGCCTTCGACCACTCGGCCACCTCTCTTTTTACAAATACAATGCGATTAACCC
>CATITK010000134.1 GCA_949545755.1 Polaribacter sejongensis
ATTGCAGAGGAATGTCCTCCAGAATAGGTGTTGATCATAGCAATGGTCGCTTCATTGGAAGCAATTTCACCAATTAAAATTTTGTAATCTAAAAATTCTTCAAACCAAATATCATTGGATAAAAATGGGGCAA
This sequence comes from Polaribacter sejongensis, assembly GCA_949545755.1. Classification (GTDB taxonomy): domain Bacteria; phylum Bacteroidota; class Bacteroidia; order Flavobacteriales; family Flavobacteriaceae; genus Polaribacter; species Polaribacter sejongensis_A. Next base: position 134 of record CATITK010000134.1, read on the forward strand.
CGTTTTCAAACTTTGAAATTGTCTCATCTCCTAAAACTTGTATGTTTTGTTGTTTTAATTCTGCTATCAATGTATTGATGAATTCCTTTTTATTCGGTAAGTTCTCATCAATTAAAATTTTATCAACGGCATTACAAGCAGATATTTTTGATTTTCCGTTCATAATCACAGCAATAGCAATGTCTAAATCAGCATCTTCATGAACATACACAAAATTGTTTCCTCGTCCGCTAATAATAACAGGACAGGTTGCATGTTGTTTTACAAAAGCAATCAAACGTTCTCCTCCTCTAGGAACGATTAAATCTACTTTTTGCGTTGGTTTCTCCAAAAAAGCTTGTGTTTCAGTTCTGTTGAATTGTAAATATTCCACCCAATCTAATGAAGCATTGTGTTGCTGTAGAGCTTGATGCCATAAATCCACAATTTTTAAATTGGAATTTAAGGATTCTTTTCCACCTTTCAACAATATTTTATTTCCTGATTTAAAAGCAATTCCTGCCGCCTCAACAGTAACATCTGGTCTGGATTCGTAGATAATTAAAATGGTACCAAAAGAAGCCGTTTTGTTATATACCTGCATCCCATTGTCATGTTTGAAACTGAAACGTTCTACACCAACAGGGTCCTCCTGAGAGGCCAAATGCTTTGCAGCAGCAATCATTTCATCTACTTTTGCATCGTCCACTTTTAAACGATCAAACATAGAAATATCATCTCCTTTATAAGCGTCTAAATCTTTTTTATTGATGCTAATAATTGCTGCTCTTTCTTGGTCTAGAAGTGAAGCCATTGTTAATAAAACAGCATTCCTTGTATCTATGGATAATAATTTGTTCATGGTTATTGGTTCTTGTTTTTCGTCGGTAAAAATCAACGTTCAACTTTTTAATTTTATTAACTTATTTTTTTGTCTAAAACATCTACCAAAGCTTCAAAAAACTGATCGATATGATCTTTTTTGACATTCAATGGCGGTAAAATTCGCAATAATTTTTTATTAGCTGCTCCTCCAGTAAAAATATGATATTCGTAAATTAATTTCTTGCGTAAATCAGCTACTTCATAATCGAATTCCAATCCAAGCATCAATCCTCTTCCTTTAATCTTTTTTATTTGTGGAATTGTTTTTGCAATTTTGACAAAATAGGCAGACATTTCATTCACATTGTCTATCAAATTTTCTTCTTCAATCACGTTTAAAACAGACAAACCCGCAGCACATGCCAAATGATTTCCGCCAAAAGTGGTTCCTAACATACCATATTTTGCTTTAATATCTGGGTGAATTAAAATTCCGCCAATTGGAAATCCATTTCCCATTCCTTTTGCAATTGTAATAATATCTGGTGTTACATTATAATGTTGAAAGGCAAAGAATTTACCTGATCTTGCGTAACCAGACTGAACTTCATCAGCAATAAAGAGTGTATTGTTTGCTTTACAAAGAAGATCAACTTGTTCAAAAAAGGCACCAGTCGCTTGATCTAAACCTCCAACTCCTTGAATAAATTCTAGAATTACAGCACAAACATCCCCTTTTTCTAATTCTCTCTTTACACCCTCAATATCATTTAAATCTAAAATGGTCACTTTTTGTTGCGCATTTATTGGCGCTATGATATTTTTATTATCTGTTACAGCAACTGCAGCAGAAGTACGTCCGTGAAAACCATTTTTAAAAGCAATTACTCTTGATTTTTCAGTTTTAAAAGACGCTAGTTTTAGCGCATTTTCATTTGCTTCAGCGCCAGAACTGCATAGGAACAATTCATAGTCTTTACAGCCAGAAAGAGCCTCAATTTTGTCTGCCAATTCAACTTGTAATGGGTTTTGAATTGCATTTGAATAAAATCCTAATTTTGCAACCTGACTTGTTATTGCTTCTACATATTTTGGATGTCCATGACCAATAGAAATGACAGCGTGTCCTCCATATAAGTCTAAATATTCTGTATGGTTTTCATCATATACATAGACTCCTTTACCGCTAATTGGTGTAACATCATACAAAGGATAAACGTTAAATAATGGCATTTTTTTATTTTTTTATTTGGTTGATTTTATCAAATGATTTATTGATTCCTTTAATTAAAGAGGAGCTTAGTCCTTGGTGTTCCATTTCGTTTAAACCTTCAATGGTACAGCCTCCAGGTGTGGTAACTCGATCTATTTCTGTTTCAGGATGATTCCCAGATTCCTTCAATAAGGTTGCCGCTCCGAAACAAGTTTGCATTGCCAATTCATGTGCTTGATCTGCTTCAAAACCCAATTGTATTGCACCTTGAGTTGTCGCTCTAATCAAACGCATCCAAAAGGCAATTCCGCTCGCACAAATAACAGTTGCAGCTTGTAATTGTTCTTCAGGAATTTCCATAGAAAGTCCTAAACTATTAAAAATAGTTTTTGCTAGTGCTATTTTTTCTTTCCCTTTTGTATTAGAAGAGATACAAGTCATAGATTGCCCAACAGCAGCTGCAGTATTTGGCATTGATCTAATAATAAATGTATCTTGACCAACAATAGCTTCAATTTTGGCAATAGAAAACCCCGTGATTACAGAGATTAAAACATGATGAGCGCCTAAAGACGGTTGTATTTTCTTTAAAAGACTCTCTAAATGTCTTGGCTGAACAGCAAATAATAAAACATCAGAATTCTTTATAGCTTCCTGATTATCAGAAGTTAAAATCACTTCACTAAAATCATTAAATTCTATAATTGATTTTGTATTTCTTTTTGTTAAATACAAAGAACTGACTATTTTATTTTTCAATAAACCTTTTGCAATTGATTGTCCTAATCCTCCTGCACCAATAATAGCTACCTTCATAGTTGTTCGTTTTTATTTCTTGGTTTTTTAGTGGTTGTTAATAACACAAATGAACCACCAAAAACCGACAATTATTTTAAAAATAATTTATTCTTTTAATTAGAAAAGTCTTTTACTTTTGACTTTCTAGGCATTTTTGTATTTTAATAATTCCAAGGTTTTTATATCTTGAAGAGTACTTTTTACTGATTCCTTTAAAAGTAATTGGCTTTTAAGTTTAATCCCAATGTTTCTTCAAAGTTATACATTAAATTCATATTCTGAATGGCTTGACCAGAAGCCCCTTTCAATAAATTATCGATAGTACTTGTTATCAGTAATTTATTCCCATGCTTTACCAAATGAATTAAACATTTATTTGTATTTACTACTTGTTTCATATGAATATCATTTTCTGAAATAAAGGTAAAAGCCGCTTCTTTATAATACTCTTGATACATTTTTATTGCTGTTTCAATACTACCTTCAAATTTTGTGTAAGTAGTTGCAAATATTCCTCTAGAGAAATTCCCTCTATTTGGCATAAAATTAATTTCAGCGGAAAAATTTGCTTGTAATTGATGTACGGTTTGATTGATTTCTCCTAAATGCTGATGATTAAAAGCCTTGTAATGAGAAAAATTATTATCTCTCCATGTAAAATGTGTTGTTGAAGACAAAGACGTTCCCGCTCCGGTTGCACCTGTAACTGCATTTACATGTACATCATTTTCTAACAATCCATGAGCTGCTAAGGGTAAAATCGCCAATTGTAAAGCCGTTGCAAAGCAACCTGGGTTTGCAATATATTTGGCTGTTTTGATAACTTCTTTGTCCAGTTCTGGCAAACCATATACAAACTCTTTTCCTTTAAAATTCTTGTCAGCAACCAATCTAAAATCATTACTTAAATCAATGATTTTTGTGTGATTTGAAAAATCATTTTTTTCTAGAAAAGCGGTTGAATTTCCGTGGCCTAAACATAAAAATAAGACATCAACGTTTGCATTAATTTCACTTGTAAAATTAATTTCTGTACTACCAATTAAATCTTGATGCACTTTATATAATTTGTTACCAGCATTGGAGGTACTATACACGAAATTAATGTTCGTTTCTGGGTGATTTAATAACAATCGTATTAATTCACCAGCGGTATAACCTGCACCACCTATAATTCCTACTTCTAATTTTTTCATTTTTAATAATATTTTACCTTTATACCTTCAACGTTTTAAAAACTTTTTAGGAAAAAAGTCTACGAGTTTACTTGTCTATATATTTTATTTTGATTTCCTAAAATCTTAATAAACCCTTTTGCATCGTCTGCAGTCCAGGCTTTATTTTCTTCTCCATAAGTACTAAATTCATTAGACATTAAATCATGATCAGAAACAATTCCGTCTAGAGAAAAATGATACGGCTTTAAAGTGACGACCACATTCCCAGAAACCATTTTTTGAGAACTTTGCAAAAAAGCTTCCGTATCTCTCATAACAGGATCTAAATATTGTCCTTCGTGTAAATGCATTCCATAGAAGCTAGATAAATATTCTTTATGTTGTAATTGCCATTTTGTCAAGTTGTGTTTCTCTAACAAATGGTGTGCTTTTACTGTAATTAAAGCAGCAGCAGCTTCAAACCCAACACGCCCTTTAGTACCAACAATGGTGTCACCCACATGAATGTCTCTACCAATTGCATACGCAGCAGCAATTTCATTGAGATTTTCAATATTTATTTCTGGCAAATTTTCAGCACCGTTTAAAGCAACGAATTCCCCATTTTTAAAAGTAAGCGTTACTTTTTCTTCTCCTTGTTTTTTTAGTTGAGATGGATATGCTTCACTTGGTAAAGGTTTTTCAGAATTCAACGTTTCTACACCACCAACACTTGTTCCCCAAAGACCTTTATTTACAGAGTACTTCGTTTTTTCCCAAGGCATATCAATTCCTTCAGACTTTAAATAATCTATTTCTTCCTGCCTTGTTAATTTTCCATCTCTAATTGGCGTAATAATTTTAATTCCTGGTGCCAATGTTTGAAAAATCATATCAAAACGTACTTGGTCATTTCCTGCACCAGTACTACCGTGTGCAATATATTCTGCATCAATACTTTTTGCATATTCAATAATTTCGATTGCCTGAATAATTCTTTCAGCACTGACAGATAGTGGGTAGGTGCTATTTTTTAATACATTCCCAAATATTAAGTATTTTACGACTTTGTTATAGAAAGTGGCAACGGCATCAATGTTTTTATAGGTAGAAACACCCATTTTATAAGCATTGCTTTCGATGTGTTTAATTTCTTCTTTGGTAAAACCACCTGTGTTTACACTTACTGCATGTACTTCGTATTCTTTTGATAAACTTACCGCACAATATGATGTATCTAAACCGCCACTATATGCTATTACTAATTTTTTCATTTGTTTTATTTATTTCAATTGTCTTATTTGCGATTCAAAAGATGGGTTTACAAAATATTTATAACTTAACTCATCTCTTAATTTTCCTATTTTTTCAAGTTCTTCTACTAATACTTTAGACATTTCAGATAGCATAATATGCGTCATGCCCAGCAGTTCATTGTAATGATGCACCTTTGCGGTCTGCGCTATGGAAATAAGAAAGTCGTTTGTATACAACTCTGTCATTCTAAACATTAATAACAATCCTAAATTATAATTACGAAAGTCTCTATCTACCCATAAAGAAGAACGTTCATACACAGAATACCCTTTGACATGATGCTCGTGTGCAAAAATATGCCCAATTACTTTTTCCTGCTTTTTCATTAAAAAACAACCGTTTTTTAAACGTCTTTTTAATAAGGTTACACTAACAAAATATAAAGTAGGTAGTGCTTTAGATCTTTCCGAAATGACTGTTAATAGTGCTTCTGGAAGTTCATGAACCAACTCAATTTTTATACCTTCCTCAGCGCAATAAGCTTCTGCGTTAAAAATAACACTTTCAATAGCTGTTTTCAATGTGATGTTCATTATTTGTGATGTCTTATATAAAGACTTTTTATTTTAAATCTAATACGACAAAGTTTAAAATTCATCGTTTCTTTTTGCTACTATAAAATAGTGGCAAAAAGCTGCTTTTAATAATAACGGAAGAATGAAAGCGAATCACTTTCTTAAACTGAACAGCCCCTAGGGACGTGTTTTAGGAAAACGCAAGACAGCCGTTTTAGTGTTTTCTACTAAAACGAAAGAGATAAGAGATATGTTGTTTCCTGTTTTCACTGAATAACTACATTAACTATTAACTCTAAATCGTCGGCGATAGCCCCTTTCGTTAATATTAGATGCAAAACTACAACTTATCATTAAATAAAAAAAACAAACAAAGGCTTTCTTGAGAAAATGTATGAAACCGTTCAGATAGGTTTTAGGTTTTCATTCGAAGCCATTTTTTCTTTTTTAGCTGTAGTTTTGATTAAAAAAGATTACTTTTGATTAATATTCCTCCGTAAATTTTATTGGCAACCGTTTCAAGGTAAACGAATGAATTGGTTTTTTATAAAGCAATGATTATTTTGTTTTCTGTTAAGCACATCTTGTAACGGCAAACCAAACGTTTGTATTAACTGTTGGCATTCTTTATGAATGAAAACAGAAAAAAAAGAGTGTAATGTTTTTTATAATTTTAAATATGTATTGAAGTAAAATGAATTATCACAATAAAAAATTTAAAACTGTTGAAAGTTCTGATAATGGAGCAGTTTCTGCCGACACTCTTTTTGAATACAAACAAGTTGGAAATATAGTGACTGCTAAGTATTGTGGAGGAGAAATTGTAAGCGGACACTTAATTGGAATAGTTGCTGAAAATGGAAGTATTAATATGCGCTATCATCAGGTGAATTTGAAAGATGAATTAATGACGGGTAGTTGCTTTTCAAAACCTGAGGTTTTGCCAAATGGAAAAATAAGGCTTTATGAAAGTTGGAAATGGACTTCAGGTGATGCATCAAGTGGAAAATCTATTTTGGAGGAGCAATAATAAAAGCAGTGTCCAGAATCTACTTTCGGAATTGAGTTGACACAGAGAAAAAAATGAATAAGAAAAATAATAATTATTTCAATTAAAGTTTGAAGAAATGATTCTATCTTTGATAGATGATTTAACATATTAAGAAACCAAAAAAGAATGATTAAAAAAAATATTTTATCAATAATAGCATTTTCAATTTTAGCTTGTATCTTCAGCTGTAGCGACAATAGTAAATTCAACATAGAAAAAGGAAAGGTAGGGAGCATTACAACAAAAACAACGATTCAAGAATTAGCAACTGTTTTTAAAAACGATTCTATAGTCAGTAATTTAAGTGAAGGCGCACAGGGTAATAACTATTTTCAAGAAGATGATGAATACTTTGTTTTTGAAAAAGGAGGAAAGCTATTGCTAACCATTATACCAAAAGAGCAATTAGATAGTACTTCAACGATTAAGAGTATTGAAATCCATGACGCTCGTTTTAGAACTGCATCAGGGATCAATATCAGTTCAAGTTTTTCTGAAATTAATCTAAATAATACAATTCATAAAGTAGAGCGTACATTTTCTTCCGCAATGTTGTTTTTAGACAATTTAAATAGCACGATTACAATAGATAATGAAGAATTGGGTTTAAAAGGATTTAATACTCAAAAGATTACCAAGGAACAAATTCCAGACTTGGCAAAAATGAAAACATTTATCGTTTGGTTCAATTAGGATACTAAATTTAGTTTAACCCCAATTTGATAATTTATTATTATGCTAAAATTTTTTATAGTATGATCTCCAAAGTTTTATCATCAGCTGTTGCTTGGATATTTAAATTAATAAAGTATACAAAACATAGCGGAGTATTTAATAGGGAAGGGGTCTAAAATAAAAAAAAAAGAGCGCATGATATGTGCTCGTTTTTTTATAAATTTATAGAAAATATTAACTATTTCTTTGACATGCCAATAAGGTGTTTTTCAAAAGCATTGCAATGGTCATAGGTCCAACTCCACCAGGAACTGGGGTGATAAATTCGGATTTTTTTGCAACTTCTTCAAAGGCTACATCTCCAACCAATCTAAATCCACTTTTTTTACTAGCATCTACTAAACGCGTAATCCCTACATCGATTACCGTTACATTATCTTTGACCATGTCTGCTTTTAAAAACTCAGGAATTCCAATAGCAGCAATAACAATATCTGCCTGTAACGTAATTTCTTTTAAGTTTTTGGTTCTACTATGGCACATGGTAACTGTTGCATTACCTACTTTTCTTTTTTGTGATAACAAAATACTCATTGGGCTACCCACAATATGACTTCTTCCTATAACAACGACATGTTTTCCTGAAGTCTCCACGTTATATCTGTCTAGTAATTCTAAAATACCAAAAGGAGTCGCAGAGATAAAAGTAGGTAAATTTAAGGCCATCTTTCCAACATTCGTTGGGTGAAATCCATCTACATCTTTTTCTGGAGCTACCGCCATTAATATTTTCTGTTCATCGATATGTTTCGGCAATGGTAGTTGAACAATAAATCCATCTATTTCAGGATCTGCATTTAAAATTGCGATTTCATTTAGCAACGTTTCTTCGGAAGTATTTTCTGGCAATCTAATCAGAGTGGATCCAAAACCAACGCGCTCACACGCTTTTACTTTAGCATTTACATAGGTGATGCTTGCACCATTATCCCCTACAATTACAGCAGCTAGATGGGGTGATTTCCCTCCTTTGTTTTTTAAATTTGAAACTTCTAAAGCAATTTCTTCTTTAATTTCTGCAGCTGTTTTTTTTCCGTCTAATAATATCATTATTTTAAGTATTCAGTATTCAGTTACTAAACTGCTTACTAGTTTATTTGATTCCTTGCATCATTTGCATCATTTTTTTGCCACCACCACCTTGCATCATTTTCATCATTTTACTCATTTGGTTGAATTGCTTCATCAATTGGTTTACTTCTTGAATGGTTGTTCCAGAACCTTTTGCAATTCGCTTTTTTCTATTTGCATTAATTGTTGTGGGAATACTTCTCTCTTCGGGAGTCATCGAGTGAATAATCGCTTCAATTGCTTTAAAAGCATCATCATCAATATCTACATTTTTCATCGCTTTTCCAGCTCCGGGTAGCATGCCAACTAGGTCTTTCATGCTTCCCATCTTTTTTATTTGTTGAATTTGTGATAAGAAATCATCAAAACCAAACTGATTATTAGCAATTTTTTTCTGTAATTTTCTTGCTTCCTCTTCGTCATATTGATCTTGGGCTCTTTCTACCAAAGAAACAACATCTCCCATTCCTAAAATACGATCTGCCATTCTATCTGGATAGAATACATCTATGGCATCCATTTTCTCTCCAGTACCAATAAACTTGATTGGTTTATTAACAACGGATTTTATAGACAATGCAGCTCCACCTCGTGTATCTCCATCTAATTTGGTAAGAACAACTCCGTCAAAATTTAAAATATCATTGAAAGCTTTTGCAGTGTTGACAGCATCTTGACCTGTCATTGCATCAACTACAAATAGCGTTTCTTGTGGATTGACAGCTTTATGAATGTTAGAAATTTCAGTCATCATTTCTTCATCCACAGCCAATCGTCCAGCTGTATCGATAATAACGACATTTTTAGCATTGGCTTTTGCATATTTTATCGCATTCTTAGAAATCTCTAGAGGATTGTTGTTCCCAACTTCGGCATATACTTCCACCCCAATTTGTGTTCCCACAACTTGTAATTGATTAATCGCTGCGGGTCGATATACGTCACAACCAACTAATAAAACCTCTTTAGATTTTTTCGTTTTTAAGAAATTGGCTAATTTTCCTGAAAAAGTAGTTTTACCAGAACCCTGTAAACCCGACATTAAAATTACGGTTGGTGACCCGGTTAAATTAACACCGACAGTTTCTCCACCCATTAATTCCGTTAGTTCATCTTTTACTAACTTCACCATTAATTGACCTGGGTTTAACGTAGTTAACACGTTTTGTCCCAATGCTTTTGTTTGCACTCTTTTGGTAAATTCTTTGGCAATCTTAAAGTTTACATCGGCATCCAACAAAGCTCTTCTTACTTCTTTTAGTGTTTCTGCAACATTAACTTCTGTAATTTTACCATGCCCCTTTAGGGTGTGTAAGGCTTTATCTAGTTTATCGCTTAAATTATTAAACATAATTTGTCTTCGTTTTTAGGAAATACAAATATAAGAATTAGAGATGATTTGTTTAATAAATAGAATATAAATTTAAGTTTTGAATCGTTTTAAAAAAAACATGAAATAACACAACAGATTGAACTTCAAAAAACTACTATGTATGAGGAGAATAAGAACTGTTTTCTATTCAAGTTATTAAGTTTCAAAATAGATTTTATTGTCTTTTATCTGTTGATTGATTTAATTTTACTTCAGCTATAAAATCTAAAGAAACACCATTAATGCAATGACGCTTTCCTGTCGTTTGTGAAGGACCATCATTAAAAGAATGACCCAAATGACTGCCACAAGTATTGCATTTTAATTCTGTTCTCGCGTATCCTATTTTGTAATCTACATCTAATTCAACATTATCTTCTATGGCGCGATCAAAAGAAGGCCAACCTGTACCAGAATCAAATTTATGTTCAGATTTATAGAGGGGCGTTTTACAAGCAGCACAGATATAAGTTCCTTTATTTTTATTATTATTGAATGCACTGGTAAAAGGTCTTTCAGTTCCAGCTTGACGTAAAACGTAGTATTGTATTGCTGATAATTGATTTTTCCATTCCGTATCCGTTTTTTCAATTTTATATGTTTTTAGTTCTTTGGATGGAGTTTGTGCTTTACTAGAACAGTTTACTAAAAAAAGAAGGGTCATTAAAGAAAAAAAGGTTTTCATAAAAATTGAATTAGCGTGTTTGCTTACTTAGACGGAAATTTAATGAAAAAATTACATCATATTGTATTATTATATGTAATTTTCTTCTTTTAAAAATAGGATATGTAATTTTACAGTTGTAAAAAATGTTTTTAATTGTGACAATTTAATGCATGCTGTGTCTTAAAATAAAGAGTTATAAATAATATCAAAAAATGAAAAAAATAATTGTTTTAGTAGTAACCGTTTTAGTATTTGTAGCCTGCAGTACTGTGCCTATTTCGGGGAGAAAAAGAATCAATATTGTAAGTGATGGTCAAGTTTTGCCCGCAAGTTTTGCTCAGTACAAAGGTTTCTTAGAAGAAAACAAATTGTCTAAGAATAAGGTGATGGGCAATCAAATTAAAGAAGTAGGCACTAACATTTCAGGAGCTGTAGATCGTTTTATGAGGGCTAATAATATGAATTCTGAAGCTGATTCTTATCAATGGGAATTTAATTTAATAGAGGATAAAACAGTTAATGCTTGGTGTATGCCAGGAGGGAAGGTTGTTTTCTATACAGGGATAATGCCTGTTTGTGCGAATAAAAATGGAATAGCAGCAGTTATGGGGCATGAAATTGCGCATGCTTTTGCAAAACACGGTCAAGAGCGGATGACTTCTTCTTATGGACAACAAGTAGGTGGGTTATTAGTTTCTCTGGGAACCTCCAAAAAAGACCCAAAAACACAACAAATATGGAATACTGCTTTTGGTATTGGTAGTGGTTTAGGAATGTTAAAGTTTAGTAGAGTTCATGAGCAGGAAGCAGACAGACTGGGATTGGTTTTTATGCTAATGGCGGGTTATGAGGGTACGGAAGCTGCAGAGGTTTGGGTTAGAATGAGTAAGTTGTCCAAAGGAAAATCGCAACCCGAAATTTTAAGTACCCATCCTTCAAATGCTTCCAGAATTGAAGATTTAAGAAGTTATTTACCTACGGCTAAAAAACATGCAGCACAATTTAATGTTGCAGGGAGTTCCGTATTAAAAAAATAATCTAAAGAATAGATTTCCTATCTTGTGGCCGTTCAAATTTTTGAACGGTTTTTTTTATAAAATAAATTAGATGTTAAAAAGGGGAGATAAAAAATTAATAAATGCGTGGGCTTTTTATGATTGGGCAAATTCAGTATATTCATTAGTAATTGCGACGGCTGTTTTCCCATTATTTTATAGTGCTATGACCGAAGGTAAAACGGTTTATTTTCTTTGGATGAAATGGGACTATCCAGATACGCTGTATAGTTATACTTTGTCATTCTCTTTTTTGATAGTTGCTTTTATGTCACCTATTTTATCAGCAATTGCAGATTATACTGGAAATAAATTAAAATTTATGAAGTTTTTCTGCTGGCTAGGAGGCCTCGCTGTGATGTCTTTGTATTTCTTTAAAAACTTGGAAACCGTTTGGGTTGGAATTATTTGCACCTTTTTTGCAAGTATTGGTTTCTGGTCTAGTGTCGTTTTTTATAATTCCTATTTACCTGAAGTTGCGCCTCCAGAGCAACAAGATGCTGCCAGTGCAAAAGGTTTTATTTATGGGTATATCGGCTCTGTTATTTTATTACTGTTTAGCCTGGGTATGATTTTGTATCCCGATTTTTTTGGTTTCTATATCAGTATTAGTGATATCCAACTCGCAACTGGCAGTGAATCTGAAATAGCTGAAGCTTTAAAGCAAGCAAAAGAAGCGGCCTCTATTCATGCAATGAGAATTTCTTTTGTAATGGTGGGCTTATGGTGGATTGGTTTTGCACAAATTACGTTTAAAAGATTACCTAATAATGTACATCATAGAAAACCAGAAAAAGACTTTATTTGGAAAGGTTTTAAAGAATTGAAAAAAGTATGGATTGAATTGAAAGATGCTCCCACCTTAAAAAACTTTTTAATTGCATTTTTTCTTTTGAGTGTAGGGGTACAAACCATTATTTTATTGGCTACTATTTTTGGGTCTTCAGAATTGGGATTAGGAACGATCAATTTAATTGTAACCGTTTTATTAATTCAGGTAGTTGCCATTTTTGGCGCTGCTTTTTTTTCTAGGTTGTCAACTAAAATTGGAAATTTAAAAGCAATAAAAATCACAATTCTTATCTGGATTTTAGTTTGTTTTAGTGCCTTTATGTTAGAGAAAAAATTAGTGAATGTAGATTTGTATTTCTATGGTTTGGGTGCCTTATTGGGGTTGGTTTTAGGTGCAATACAATCTTTGACACGTTCTACATATTCTAAATTATTGCCAGAAACAGCAAACCACGCTACGTATTTCAGTTTTTATGATGTAACTGAAAAAATTGCCATTGTTTTAGGAACCTTTGTTTTTGGATTCTTAATTTACCTCACCGATTCTATGCAATATAGTGTCTTGTGTTTGACTTTGTTTTTTGTGGCTTCACTTATCGTTTTAAGTAGGTTAAAGAAAACAAAATATGTTCAATAGAAGAGGTGCTAAAGAATAGGATCCTTATTTAAATAGCTTTCCATTTATAATCGCATAAAATTAACAGCTAAAACATTTTGTTTCGTTCACTTAAACAGTATTAATCCTTGTAAAGAGAGAGTTCGTTAATAAGAAAAGACTGTCTTTTCAGACAGTCTTTTCTGACCTATTTTTTGCTATAGGTTTACTGAACAGTAAGGCTAAAAGTAGCCTCAACATCAGTTTCTCCTCCCGCATTGGTAATGCTTCCAGATTTTACATCAGCAGCAGATTTTGCTGGCTCGTGAATTAAAGTTACTGTCAAATCCCCTGAACCTGAAGCAGCAGTTGTAAGTGTAAACGTTACACCAATAGGGTTTTCGTTATTGTCAGTATCTGTGTAGGCTACTGTACCTATACTGTTGGTAAATGTGTAGAAAAATTGGTGCTCTTCACCTTCATCAATTACTTCAATAGTTACATCTTCCGCAGGGCTTTCAGTTTCATTTAATACCTCAACAAATCCAGTATACGTTGTATTGGCAGCCAAACTGCCAGAAATTGAAATTACAGGTGGGTTTGGTCCATCAGAACCATCTAAATCATAACTTCTTAATGTAATTATATTACCGCTTTCAGGAGTTAAGGTTAGAGTTAATGTCGTAATTACCTCTTCTTGGTTTACAACGATTGGATCGTCTTTCGAACAAGCTACTGCAAAAATTGTGAATGCTACTAATGCGAATATGTGTTTAATTGTTTTCATACTATGTTTTATTATTTTTTTAATAATTTATTTTTAATTGTAATGCATAATTTCTTCCTAAATCATCTGCAAAAAATCGAATTCTGTTTAAATAATCTCTATAATTAATGTTTAAAAGATTTGAAATTGTTGCTGAAATATGTAAATCTGTTTTTTTTGAAAGATGAAAAACAACATCTGTTTGTAAATTTAATAAATGATAACTCTTTGGCGTCGAACTAATATCTACGATAGCAATTGTTTTTTGCGATGGTAAAAAGGTTAAAAAATTATTATCAGGAAAATTGTTTTGCTGTAAGACGAACTCACTTTCTAAACGAACGCCTAATTGATGCCAATTTTCATTTTTGTATTGCAGACTATTTCTAAAGTTCGGAGCAGGAATATCTATTAAATCCCTTTTGTTTTTAGTTTCATAACCATAAATCAAAGAAGATTTATTGCTATATGAAAACGTTTCATTCAATTTTTGTTGCCATGTAAAATCAAAACCAAACAAGTTTGCATTGGTTTTTTTGTAATTCCAGACAGGAAAAGCACCACGAATGGTCTGTTCAGTACCAAAAGGTGCTAAATAAATGAAATTCTGAATAGTATTAAAAAAAGCTTCTATAGAAATCTTTGTTTTGCTTGTTTTATATGCATACGTTGCTGAAACTCTATGAGAGACTTCTTGTTGCATTGCTAAATTTCCCAATTCTATTCTTGCAGCAGAATGATGCAAACCATCACTAAATAGTTCTGATGCATTTGGAGCTCTACTAGACAAACCATAATTAAAAAGAACCGCGGTTTTATCATTGAAATAATGATGAATTCCTGCTGAAGCCGAAAGATTATGAAACCTAAATGTAGGATTTACCAACCATTGCGTATTAAAATCACCAATAATTAAATCGTTAAATTGTGTGTCATAACCTCTTTCTATCCATCTTGTTTTTATGTAGAATTTTTTAGCGTTGATGTAATTAAAATCATAACGTAAACCAGCATTGAAAGTAGTTTTAAGGTTTAAAATAAAATTACCAATAGCAAAAAATCCAGCATCAAATTTATCATAATCAGGAATTAATCTTCTAACACCCGTTTCTGGATTTGCAAAGTTGTTTTGATAAACTCCTTTAAAACCTACTTTGTAAGTTTTGTTAGAATTACTATCAAAATTAAAATTTGCACTTACAGCATGTGTTTTTAAATTTAAATCTATTGCTGCTTTATTTTTATCATCTCCAACTCTTACATCAAATTCAAAACGTTCGTTTTTTTGAAAATCATATTGAACTTCTAACTTTCCTGAATTTTTGAATCTTTGGTAATAATCTACCTTAAAAATATGATGCTTTATTTCTTGTTTTGGTGAAACAATATCATAATTAAAATTTTCAATAATTTGAGGTTGCTTACTATTTATAGCAGTAACTAAATCATCAATATTACCAATATGGGAAGCTCTAAAAATACCTATTTTATTATTTATAAAACTATAATCTACCGTAAAACCTTTTTCAAATTTCTTTACTCCTGTTAATAAAGAAAAAGCTTTAGAATTTAAACCCGTATTGGTTAAGTTGTAGTTTGGACTGTGAAAATCTCCAAACCTTTTGAGAGTTGCCTTTCCATTATAAAACCAACCCTTTTCAGTCGTTTTTACAATGTTAGTATGTAAATTACCCCCTTTACCATTACTTTGTAAACCTAAAATTGTTTTGCCATAAATACGATCTTTCAAAAAATATTTAGTAGGTTCTAAAACAATAACGCCACCAATGGCATCACCACCATACTCCAGAGAATTAGTTCCTTTTATTACTGTAATTCTATCGGCATTATTTATGTCAATATTGGGAGCATGTTCAATTCCCCAATCTTGGTCTTGCAAACGGACACCATTTGCCATTACAATAATTCTACTACTATGCAAACCATTAATTATTGGTTTTACAATAGTATTACCTGTATTTAAAGAAGAAACTCCCGAAATATTTTTTAACGCATCACCTAAACTTTCACCACTAAAATCATCAATAGTTTTACGATCAATTTTTGTGCTTTGTACAGTGTTTGAAGTTGTTTTATTAGTTGAAGTTACAATAACCTCCTCTAGATCTTCAATATGATGTTCTAAAGAAATTTCCTTAAAAGTATTTTCTGTAATATTGAAGCGAACCCTTTTTGTTTCGCAAGCAACATGGTTTAGAATTAGGGTGTATTTTCCTGCACAAATATTTTGGAATTCAAAAAAACCATCAAAATCTGTGGTGGCAAATTTGTTTTCACCTTCTATTTGTATAGATGCACCAATAATTGGCGAATTATCGTGAAAGTCAGAGATTTTCCCATTGAAGGAAAATTGGCAGTTCTGCGCAATTGTGGTTGTAAAAACACAGCCCACAAAAACACAAAAACACATTTTTTTTATCATTTTTTATGCTCATAGTTCAAATTAATAAAGTTTAATTTAAACTAAAGAAGGAGGCCCTCTTGAAGAAAACGATAATTGGTAATGATTTTTTAAGAAATTATATTTTACAAAAACAGCTGAAGAAATGATCTCAGTAATTTTGCTTTTTGTTAAATCTGAAACTAAAAACGAATCCTTATTCTTGAATAGGTGTAGCTTACAATCTACCTCTTTTTCATGCAAGTGTTTTTCTATTTTAGAATTACAATAATTATGTTCATGATTCATTAAATCATGCAAAGAATTTATTGCGATTGGTGATAAAAATATCATCAATAGAAAAATACCGATATGTTTTTTAAACTGTTTGATATTATTTTTTCTTTCTAATTATTAAATTTAGTATTTCTAAATTGATGTATCAATTCAATCGCAAAAATACAGATAATCTTCTTGGATGAAACCAATAGTTTCGTTATTTTTTTTTCTGTAAAAAAACTTCTTTACTTTACTTTATATATGGTGCCATCTGTGGCAAATTTACTAAAACCAATTTTAGCTTTAAATTTATATGAATTGTCTGTAATTTCAGTTATTTGAACATAAATTGGATCTTTGTCTAATTCCTTTTTTGGAGACTTCATTTTTAATGAATAAAAGAAGTTGTTTTTCCATTTGATATACAATGTATCAAGGTGTTTAATTCTTTTTTCTCCAGCATTACTACCTATAGAAGTGGCTATGATTTTCTCATATTCTTCTATTTGAATACTGTCTTTTCTGGTAATGATGGTTTTAGAATACCCTTCACCAGCAGGGATTTCAAAAACCCCTTTTTTAAAACGATCCGTATTGTCTTTAATCTCTGATTGACAAGAGACTAAAACAGTGAAAAACACAAGTATTGCTAATAATTTTCTCATTAAATTCCTGTATAATTTGCAGGAGTAATTGCCTTTAGTTCTTCTTTAATTTCTGATGAAACTTCTAAAGTGTCAATAAAATTGGCAATTGAACTTTGATTGATTTTTTCATTAGTTCTTGTCAATCCTTTTAATGCCTCATAAGGATTCGGATAGGCTTCACGTCTTAAAATTGTTTGAATTGCTTCTGCAACAACTGCCCAATTATTTTCTAAATCTTGTTCAAACTTTTGTTTGTTTATCAATAACTTATTCAATCCTTTTAAGGTAGATGTAAACGCGATAATTGTATGTCCGAAAGGAACACCCACATTACGTAAAACAGTACTGTCAGTTAAGTCTCTTTGTAAACGAGAAACTGGTAATTTAGCAGAAAGATGTTCAAATAGTGCATTAGCAAGTCCTAAATTTCCTTCAGAATTTTCAAAATCAATCGGGTTTACTTTGTGTGGCATTGCAGAACTACCCACTTCACCTGCTTTAATTTTTTGTTTAAAATAATCCATAGAAACATAGGTCCAGAAATCTCTGTCTAGATCTAAGATAATTGTATTGATACGTTTTAAAGTATCAAACAACCCCGCTAAATGATCATAATGTTCTATTTGTGTTGTTGGAAAAGAATGGTACAATCCTAATTTTTCTGTGACAAATTTTGCGCCAAATTGTTTCCAGTCGATGGAAGGGTATGCTACTTTGTGTGCGTTATAATTCCCTGTTGCTCCTCCAAATTTTGCAGCGTTTGGAATGTCTTTTAATAAATTAAATTGTTCTTGTAAACGAACTACAAAAACATCAATCTCTTTACCCAATCTAGTCGGAGAAGCAGGCTGACCATGTGTTCTTGCCAACATTGAAATGTCTTTCCATTCAATAACTAATGCTTGTAATTTTTCTAAAAGCTCAAAATAATGAGGTACATAAACCTCCTCAATTGCTTCTTTAATAGAAAGTGGAATTGCAGTATTGTTAATGTCTTGCGAAGTCAATCCGAAATGGATAAATTCTTTATGTTTTTGTATTCCTAAGGTGTCAAATTTTTCTTTGATAAAATATTCAACAGCTTTTACATCATGGTTTGTAATACTTTCAATGTCTTTTATTTTCTGAGCATCCTCGGTAGTAAAATCGTTATAAATTTTACGCAAATCAGGAAATAAGTCAGTATTGAAGTCAGCTAATTGTGGTAAAGGGATTTCGCAGAGAGTAATAAAATATTCAATTTCTACACGAACTCTATATTTTATCAACGCTTCTTCAGAAAAATAGTTTGATAGACTTGCTATTTTACCTCTATATCGACCATCAATAGGAGAGATGGCATTTAATTTTGTTAAGTTCATTTGATTGTGTTGTTGTAAGCGGCAAAAATAAATATTAGAACTTGGTTTTTACTATGTTTTATCTAAAAATTTTTCGTTTTATTATTTGTAGTTCATTTTTCTTCTCTAGGTTTTTTATAACTCGGATTACTGTTTCTACTCGTAAGCCTAAAATGTCTGCAATTTGTTGCCTTGTATGTGCGACTTTAAAATTGAATTTTCCTTCTATTTTTGCAAGGTCTTTTTTTAAATAATCTAAAAAACGTAGTACGCGATGTTCTGGATCGTGACTAGATATTTCTGATGCTATAATTGCTTTGTAGTGTAAACGTTTGGCCAAACTTTTTGTGATATTCAAATGAATTTCTGGATGTTCATATAATAGCTTGAATAATTTTATCTTAGGCAATACAAGAACTGTTACAGTTGATAAGGCTACTGCATTTGCAGGATATTTTACGTCAATAAATAAAGGAGGCTCACCATAACTTTGCGCTTTGTAAAATATTCCTTGAATAAATTCTTTTCCAACATCATTATAATTATTCATTTTTACAACCCCTTCTATTATTTGATAATAGTTTTTGGCATTCTCACCTTCGCAAAAAATAAAGTCATTTTTTGTATACTCTTTTATTTGAGCACCAAATTCGTGTAAAAGTTGTTCGTTTATCATTATGATTTAAGTCATAAGTTATCGTTTTACAAAGATATATATTTACATTTTAAACGATATAAATGTCCGTAAGAGAAATCAATAATAGAGAAGATGTTTTTTTATTAGTAACTACATTTTATGATAAAATCAAAAAAGATGATTTCATTGGCCCCATTTTTTTAAAAACAATTCCAAATAAAGAATGGGAGCAGCACCTTGAAAAATTGACTGATTTTTGGGAGACCAATTTGTTTTTTGCAAAGAAATACAAAGGAAATCCAATGCAAGTTCATCAAAAATTAGATGAATCAAATAAATATCTGATTTCTCAAAAGCATTTTGGGAAATGGTTAGAATTATGGATTTCTACCTTGGATGAACTTTTTGTTGGAGACAAGGCAATCAAGGCAAAAAATAGTGCCAGAAATATTTCTTTCTTACTTTTTTTAAAAATGTTTAAGAATAAGCCTAAAGAGACAAATTAACTATTTGATACCCTAACAAAGCAGTATTTATTGTAACGCTTACAATAAAAAACCATGTAGAAAATTTAAAAGGTTGTTGGCTTAAAACGGCTGCATTTGTACCCATCGCTAGACAAGCAGTTGTTAAGAGAATGGGTAAAGAAACGGTTCCGTTTACAGACAAGGCAGCAGTTAAAGAAGCAATACCGCTCCCTACCATAACATAGATTAATGTAATTCCTATCGCATTTTTTTGTTCTCGTACAATACTTTTATTTACCCAATTTATAAGTGATAAACGGGAAGTTTCACCATTCGTATAGGTGCTTGTAATCGGTTCTTGATTGTTCATAATATACGTATTTATAGAACAAATTTACAGGTAAATATGCAACGTTTTTATGACCTAAATCATAATTAAGAATTAAGTTTTTGATGTTTTTCTATCTGTTTTAAAATGAAGCTCCCACGTGCTTTACACCCTTTACTCTCGTCAATAATTTTAGTTGTTATCAAGTATTTTAACTCAGGATGAATCCAATCATTTTCTGTTCCAAATAAATATAGAAACGTCATTGTGTAAGCTCTTACGGCAATTTTCTGTGGCGTAATTAACCAATCAAAACCAGTTGCTATAATAGCATCTATATGGGTTTTTGTCAATTTTTCTTTTACTTTGTTTTCATTTTTTGAATAATAAGCAATAGCCAAATGTTCACAAATTTTTGCGCAAGGTCTAATTGCACTATCAAATTTAAGGGTTGAAATCTTTTGAGAAAATTCTTCTAAATGCGGAAGTATCCATTTTAAATAATGCCGTGTACAAATCCATTCTAAAACCCAAGCAGCTTTAATAGAAACCTTATTTTCAACATCAAAAGTAATCGAAACCAACTCTTTAAATAACTTTTCGTTTTCTATGACAAGATTTGCAACTCTTTGTCTGTTTTCCTTTCTTGGGTTTTCCATGTTGTTGAGTTGTTCTGTTAAGAAAAGGAG
Organism: Polaribacter sejongensis; assembly: GCA_949545755.1. Classification (GTDB taxonomy): domain Bacteria; phylum Bacteroidota; class Bacteroidia; order Flavobacteriales; family Flavobacteriaceae; genus Polaribacter; species Polaribacter sejongensis_A. Next base: position 20,830 of record CATITK010000134.1, read on the forward strand.
CCTAGTTTTTGACATGATTGATAAATTATTTATCTGATAATATGATTGATGGTATAAATATAAAAAGACTGGTTTTGTTATCAAATTTTTATTTGTTTTTTTTAGAATAAAGAAGTTGATTGCCAAATATTCAGTCCTTATAATGAGAATTTAATTTGTTTTTAAGTGGTCGTATTTCAATGTTTAAAAGTTTTTAGATACTTTTATTGCTAAGGATTTGTTATTTTTATGAAGAATTTTACTGCCTCAAAAAACAACAAACCAAGAACCCGAAACTATTAAGTGACAACCAATCTAAATTTGTAACTTTGTAACTTCAAAAATAAAAAATGAAACGAGTAGTTGTTGGTCTTTCTGGCGGTGTAGATTCTAGTGTTACAGCATATTTATTAAAAGAACAGGGATATGATGTGATTGGTCTTTTTATGAAAAACTGGCACGATGATTCTGTTACTATTTCAAATGAATGTCCATGGTTAGAAGACAGTAATGATGCAATGTTAGTTGCAGAAAAATTAGGAATTCCTTTTCAAGTTGTCGATTTAAGCAATCAATACAAAGAGCGTATTGTTGATTATATGTTTGAGGAATATAGCAAAGGAAGAACGCCCAACCCAGATGTACTTTGTAATCGAGAAATAAAGTTTGATGTTTTTATGGACATTGCTCTAAAATTGGGAGCGGATTATGTTGCAACAGGTCATTATTGTAGAAAAGTAGAAGAAATTATTGATGGACAACCCGTTTATAAATTACTCGCAGGAAAAGATGTGAATAAGGATCAATCTTATTTCTTGTGTCAACTCTCTCAAGATCAATTGGTAAAAGCATTATTTCCTATTGGAGAACTTACAAAGCCAGAGGTAAGAGCAATTGCGACAAAAGCCAAATTAATTACCGCTGAAAAGAAAGATTCACAAGGTTTGTGTTTTATTGGTAAGGTAAGATTGCCAGAGTTTTTGCAACAAAAATTGCAACCTAAGGAAGGAAAAATCGTAAATATTCCTACAGATTTTTCTCAGTTTACGCAATCAATTCCAGAATTTGAAAGCATGGAAGCAGAACTTGCCTATTTTTCTACTAAATTTTCCTATAAAAAAGAAGACGGAAAAGTACTTGGAAAACATCAAGGAGCGCATTATTTTACCAAAGGGCAACGCAAAGGTTTAAATGTAGGAGGCACAAAGGAGGCTTTGTACGTGATTGAAACGGATGTAGAAGAAAATATAATATACACTGGCGAAGGTAAAAATCACGCAGGTTTGTATAGAAATGTCCTGTTTGTATCAAATGAAGAAGTTCATTGGATTCGGGAGGATTTAATATTAAAACCGGGAGAAAAAATGGAAGTTTCGGCAAGAATTAGGTACAGACAAACTTTAGAAAAAGCAACCTTACATCAAGTAAAAACAGGTTTGTATGTAGCCTTTGAGAACAAACAATCTGCCATTCAGGAAGGTCAGTTTGTCGCTTGGTATAATCAGGAAGAATTATTAGGCTCTGGAGTAATTTCTTAACAAAAAGATATAAAATAGTTAAAAAGTAGTAATTTCGATATATGAAGAAGTTACTACTTTTGTTGTCCTTAACTACCTTTTTTCAAGTTACAGCTCAAGAAGATGCATGGATTTTTTTTAAAGACAAACCTAATACAACTATTTTTTTAGAGAATCCGCTAACCATGTTATCTCAAAGAGCCATAGATAGAAGGAGTAAACTAAGTATTCCTCTAGACGCTATAGATGTTCCTATTGATAAAACGTATTATAATCAAATTAAAAGCGAAGCAAATATTACTATTTTAGGTAAATCGAAATGGTTAAATGTTATTCATGTTCAGGGAGAAGTTGCAGATATCAATAGTTTACAATCCAAATTTAGTTTTATAGATCATATTGAATTTGCAAATAAATTGATTAATATAAATAGAAAGTCTAAAGCGACAAGAATAGTCTCCAACCATTATCATAAACTACAAAAAACGCTCACTGATTTTCAGTATGGTCAAACAGATACTCAAATTAAAATGTTGAAGGGAGATTATTTACATGCACAAGGTTTGACAGGCGAGGGGCAAATAATAGCAATTATAGATGCAGGTTTTCCAAATGTAAATACGCTTGATGCCTTTCAAAGAATTAGAGAAAACAATCAAATTTTGGGCGGGTATAATTTTGCAGACAGAAATGAAGATTTTTATACTAGAGATTCTCACGGTACACATGTTTTATCCTCAATTGCAGGGTATTTAGAAAATGAATTTGTGGGTACAGCACCCGACGCAAATTTTTATTTATTCATAACAGAAATATCGGAAACAGAAACAGTTTTAGAAGAAACACTTTGGGTAGAAGCTGCAGAAAGAGCCGACAGTTTAGGAGTAGATGTTATAAATACTTCTCTAGGATATACGACCTATGACAATCCCAATCACAGTTATAACTACCAGGATATGGATGGTAAAACTACTTTTATTTCTAGAGGCGCAGAAATTGGCGCTTCACGTGGTTTGCTTTTAGTGAATGCGGCAGGAAATAGCGGGAATAGTTCTTGGAAGTATATTGGCGCACCAGCAGATGCTCCCTCCGTAATAACTGTTGGAGCCGTTAATGCTTCAAATGTAATTGCTCCTTTTAGTTCTTTTGGTCCGACTGCTGATGGAAGAATTAAGCCTGAAATTTTAGGGCAAGGTCAAAATCCAGCATTAATAGACTATTACACTGGTAAGATAACAACTTCTTCAAGCGGAACTTCATTTTCTTCTCCAATTATAGCAGGTTTAATTGCTTGTTTAAATCAAAGGGAAGATCCTCTAATGATGACAAACACAGCAACAGACAATCTTAATACGTATTTAAAAAATGCTATTTATGAATCTGCTGACAGGTTTATGGCTCCTTTAGCGCAACATGGGTATGGAATTCCAAATTTTGAAACGGCACTAAAAAAATATATTGGTAATTCAACAATTATTAATGAGACGATGCTTTCTGACCTTAAAGTTTCTCCAAATCCAACGAATAATTTTATAAGAATTTCTGCAGATGGAGATCCTTTAAATGTTTTTTCAATTCAGGTATTTAATATTTTAGGGAGAAAGATGTTAGAAAACACCTATTTAAAATCGGAAACTATTGTGCTATCTTCTTTAAAAAAAGGCATATATCTCTTGAAAGTTTCTAAAAACAATCAACACAAAACATTTAAGTTGATAAAAAAATAATGACAAATAAAATCACCTCATTCTTTAAGATGGAATGCTCTGATTTTCTGGTTATAAAGGATATATATTGGTTGCCGATGTTAGTTAATTAGCGTTCTGTGAGTAGAAAACTGATGTAGCTTCCTCTTTTTAATGCAATAATTAATGGCTTTTACCTTCTTATATTTCTGATTACTAGTGGTTAAAGACGTTTTTAAAGAAAGTGATTATTTTTTGTAATTCTTCATTTATTGGTATTATATTTGCCTTTCAATAAACGTTGTTAGTAATTAAATTGACAACACAATAATTTTTTATTATGAATAAAGGTACCGTAAAGTTTTTCAATGAGTCTAAAGGATTTGGATTTATTACTGAAGAAGGAAAC
>CATITK010000135.1 GCA_949545755.1 Polaribacter sejongensis
ACCATTTTTGGAAGTACCGCTGTAGAAGTAATTCCTACTGGAAACTTAAATTTAAAATTAGGTTTTATTTATCAAAATACAGAAAACCCACAATTATCTGAAGAAAACAGAAGTAGTTTTACCCTTGATTTTGATCAGCAAATTAATGTAAGCATACAAGCCAAAGTAGGAACTAGACTTAAATTTACTGCAAATTACGACACACAATCTACATTCGATTTTCAAAATTCGGTAAGAGTAGAGTTTATACCCCCATCAATTTCTGAGGTTGCAGGTAAAAAAAATAATGAAAAACTATCGAATATCCGAAATAAAACTGGCCGCATTAAAAACAAAATAGACGGTGTTAAAAATAAAATAGAGGGTGTTAAAAACAAAATAGACGGATTAACGGATAAGGCAAATAATATTAAAGAAAAGGTAAATGCCTACAAAAATGGAGGAGGAGAATATTCTGAAGATGGTATCATACAAGGTATTGAAGCTGGTAATATTGCTATGCCAATTAAGAACTCTTTAATCAATGGAGCCCAAAGTTTATTTGGTTTAAAAACGAAGTTGAAATTTGGAAACACAAAGATAACAGCTGTTTTTTCTCAACAAAATTCAGAGAGTAAAACCATTGTTGCCGAAGGCGGATCTTCCATTCAGCCTTTTGAATTGAAAGCAACCGATTATGATAATGATCGTCACTTTTTCTTGTCACACTATTTTATTGATAATTATGCAAAATCGCTTTCAAACTATCCTTTAATTAATAGTCAAATTAATATTACAAGAGCAGAAGTTTGGATCACCAACAGAAACGCAAGTACTGAAGATTTTAGGAGTATTGTGGCTTTGGCAGATATAGGTGAAACTGAAAATGCGGTAATGGTAAATCAAACGGGAGAGGTACAACCCATTACAACACCACCAGCAACCACAGGTGGAAAAAATATACCTACAAATGAATCTAATAATTTATTTCCTTTACTTGCCTCAAATAGTCCTCTTAGAAATATTTCCACGGTAAATAACACATTGCAAGGCATAACTTACAATATGACTGAGGGAAAAGACTATTCTGTGTTACAAAATGCAAGAAAACTAGCGCCAAATGAATTTACATTAAACTCCCAATTAGGTTTCATTTCTTTAAACAGAAGATTAAATGATGGTGAAGTATTAGCAGTTGCTTATGAATATACTACTGCAGGTGGTATTACAGGAAGTACAGAAAATTCCTTTAAAGTGGGTGAATTTTCGAATGATGGGATTCAATCTCCAGACAACTTAGTAGTGAAATTATTACGTAGTGAAATTTTAACAACAAAAAGAAGTAAAAAAGCAAATGGTGCCCCTGTTTTAGTAAATGGTATCGAAGTTGAAGAAGCTTTTCCAACCTGGCGTTTAATGATGAAAAACGTCTATGCATTAGGTGCCTATCCGTTATCTCAGGATGGTTTTCGTTTCGAAATTCAATATCGAGATGACCAGACAGGAATACCTTCCAACGTTTTACAAAATGCAAATACAATTGGAATTTCAAACTTACCTCTAGTACAAATATTAAAATTAGATCAACTAGACCAAAGTCAATCTAAAAATGCCGACGGGTTTTTCGATTATGTAGAAGGAATTACCGTTAACTCTCAAAACGGATTTATCTTTTTCCCAGAACCAGAACCTTTTGGAAATGATTTGGTGAAAAACAATAGTGTTCCTAATGATGTTGGTTTAGATGAAACCCTCGATGCCTCTTTTTTGTTTAAAGAATTGTACTTAAACACGAAGATTAATATTAAAAACAACTTTCAGAATAAAGATAAATATTTCTTAAAAGGATACTTTAAATCAGAAAACTCTGGTGGAATTCCTATTGGATCTTTCAATGTGCCAAGGGGTTCTGTAAAGGTAACAGCGGGTGGAAGACAATTACTGGAAGGTGTGGATTATGTAGTTGATTATCAATTGGGACGTGTACAAATTATAGACCCAGGTTTACAAGCATCGGGCACCCCAATTAGTGTCTCTACTGAAAATAATGCGGTGTTTAATCAACAACGTAAAACTTTTGCAGGGATAGATGTTGAACATACATTTTCTGATAAATTAATTGTTGGTGCAACTATTTTAAATGTAAATGAAAGGCCAATTACACCAAAGGTGAATTTTGGTTCAGATCCGATAAACAATACCATGTTTGGTATCAATCTAGATTATGCTAGTGAGGTTCCCTATCTTACAAAATTGGCAAACAAACTGCCTTTTGTAGATACCGATGTGCCCTCTAATTTATCTGTGAGAGCAGACATGGCCTACTTATTACCTGGAACACCAAACGGAATTGATGTTGCTGGTGCGGCAACTTCTTATATTGATGATTTTGAAGCTTCCCAAATTCCTATTAGCATCTTATCTCCTTTAGATTGGTTCGAAGCAAGTACGCCTAGTTATACAATTAATGATCGATTTAATGGAAAAAACAACGATTTATCTTACAATTACAAAAGAGCAAAATTAGCTTGGTATAGTATAGATCAGATTTTCTATGGCGCGGGCCAAACCCCTGCAAGTATAGATGCAGACGAGTTATCTAGAGCAGAAACAAGGCAAATTAATTATAGAGAATTGTTCCCAAATGTACAGTTAGATATTTCTCAGAACTCTCAAATAAGAACCTTAGATTTAGCATATTTCCCTGCAGAAAGAGGTTCTTATAATTATAACAACAATCCTCTTGAAGCTGATATTGCAAATAACAACGTTACCTTGTTAAAACCACAAGAAAATTGGGGAGGGATAATGCGCTCTTTAACGACCAATAATTTTGACCAAGCAAATGTTGAGTACATTCAATTTTGGGTAATGGATCCTTATGAGAATTACTCCATTGGACCTGATGAAGGTTTGCCTTTAGGAATTAACTATGAAGACCCTTTAAATCAAGTGGGAGATTTATACATTAATTTAGGAAATGTTTCTGAAGACATCCTACAAGATAGTCGTAAAATGTATGAAAACGGGTTGCCAGAAGATACGAGCGATTTGAATACAGAACCAACCATTTGGGGTAAAGCACCTACAAATCCATCCATTATTTATGCTTTTAATGAAGAGGACGCTTTTAGGCTAAATCAGGATGTTGGTTTTGATGGTCTAAATGATGCTAAAGAAAAAGCTTTTGATGGAATTATGGGGAGTGGTTATGAGAAATTAAGTGATCCTGCAGCAGATAACTTTCAATTTTTTAGAAGTAGTCAATTAGATCAAATAAACGCTTCTATAATTACGAGGTATAAAAATTATAACAATCCAGAAGGAAACTCTCCGACTTTAAATCAATCTGAAGAAGCATATCCAACCTCATCAACAGCATACCCAGATGTAGAAGACATTAATAGGGATCAAACCATGAATACTGTAGAAAGTTTCTATGAGTATAAAATTTCTATGAATAAAAATGATTTGGCTGTTGGGAAAAATTTTATAGTTGATCAAAAAACAAGTGATGTTACGCTAGAAAACGGAGAAAAACAAACTACAACTTGGTATCAATTTCGTGTTCCTGTTAGAAGTGGAACCCCCATCAATGGTATTTCAGACTTTAATAGTATTCGTTTTGTAAGAATGTTTTTAACCAATTTCAAAATGCCGGTGGTAATTCGTTTTGGTGAATTCGATTTGGTTCGTGGAGATTGGAGACGGTACACAAAAACCTTAGATGAAACGTTGACAGAGCCCATCGATTTAAATAATACCGAGTTAGAAGACTTTGAAGTAGGTGTCGTCAGTATTGAACAAAATAATGGAAGCTATCAAACACCTCCAGGAATAGAAAGAGAGCGATTACAAGGAAGCACTAGGGTGCAATTACAAAATGAACAAGCTGTTAGCTTAAAAGTAAATAACCTACCTCCCAACAAAGCGAGGGCAATTTATAAAAATATCAGTATCGATTTAAGAAGGTTTAAAAATTTAAAAATGTTTATGCATCTTCAAAAAAATGAAGGAGCGCTTGCAATTGAAGATGATGATTTTTCTGCAATTATACGATTAGGTACAGATCTAGATGATAATTTCTATCAAATAGAAGTGCCTTTAAAGGTTACCAAAAATGGTATTTCTGCTCTAGATCTTTGGCCAGAAGCAAATAATTTAGACGCTTTCTTAGAAACCTTTGGCTTGATCAAGTTAGAAAGAGACAAAGCTGGAATTCCCTTTACAGATTTATATACAACTACAGCAGAAAACACAGCTGTTGGCTATTCTCTTTCTGTAAAAGGAAGCCCAACATTAGCACAATTAAAAACGATAGTACTAGGCCTAAAAAACAATACTACTGGCCCTATAAGTGGAGAGGTTTGGTTTAATGAATTGCGTTCTTCGGGGTTCGATAATAAAGGGGGTTGGGCAGCTGTAGTGAATGCAGATGCTAACTTTGCAGATCTTGCAAACGTATCCCTATCAGGAAGTATGTCTACCATTGGTTTTGGGAATGTAGAAGACCGTGTGGGACAACGTAGTTTGGATGAAACAAAACAATATGATGTTGCTACCTCCATAAATTTAGGACAAGTTCTAACGCCTAAAAAATGGGGAATTCAAATACCAATGAGTTATAGTATTGGTGAGAAATTTATAGACCCAAAATTTGATCCTCAATATCAAGATGTTCAATTTTCAGAAGCTAAAAGTTTTCTTGAAAGTTCACCTGCAGGAAATGCAAGAGACAAAGCTTTAGAGAATATCAATAATTCACAAGATTACACCAAAAGAACAAGTATTAGTTTTACCAATGTTAAAAAGAATAGAAATCCAAATTCTACGAAAAAACCTAGATTTTACAATGTAGAAAATTTGGCAGTTTCTTATGCGCATAACAAAGAGTTTCAGAAAAATTATAACATTAAAAAACGGATTAACGAAAGTGTGAACACTTCTGCTTCTTATAATTTTAGTTTTAACTCTAAAGCATTCACTCCTTTTAAAAACACAAAAGCCTTTAAAAGTAAATACGCTAAACTTTTAAAAGACATCAACTTTAATCCTATTCCAAAAACATTTGCGATTAACTCTAGCATCAACAGAAATTATAACGAACAACAATCAAGAAATTTAGTGGCAGGTTTGGCACCGCAACCCGCATTAAAACAACGTAGATTTTTGTTTGATTGGGATTATACGTTTAGTTTTGATTTGACAAAATCATTGCAATTAAACTTTAATGCAACTAATAGTTACATTTACGATACGTTTAATAACGATAATGATATACAGATTTTTGATGATTTCTTTAACACTGGAAGAGCCAATCATTATCATCAAAAATTAAACGCAACCTACAATTTACCAATTAATAAAATTCCTTTTTTAGAATTTATAAAAGCAGATTATGGCTACACAGCAGATTTCGATTGGCAAGCAGCTCCACAAAACACCGTAAATGGTATTCCATCTGTAGAACTCATCGGAAATGTAATTCAGAATGCAAATACCCACAACCTAAATACAACATTTAGTTTCGAGAAACTTTATAAAAGCTTAGGATTTGAAAAATGGGCAAAAACCAAGAGAAAACCTTTACCTTTAGAGAAACCAAAAGCACCAACCGATAGCTTGTCTAAAAAACCGAAGCGCATCAAACAAAAATATAAAAGAGTCCTGTATCCTAAGAAAAAAATTCCGCTTGAAAAGATAATTTTAAAAGGGCTTTATGGAATAGTGACTTCAGTAAAACAAGCCAAAATAAGTTATTCAGAAAATAACGGACAATTGCTGCCAGGTTATTCAGAAGACATTGGATTTTTAGGAGGTGCACCTACTTCTTTTGCTTTTGGAAGTCAAGTCGATATTAGAAATACAGCCCTAGAAAATGGGTGGTTTGTGACGAGAAAAGAGGGAGACGACTATTACAATAAAACCTTTAGCAGAACACATTATAATAAGCTAGACTATACATTTACATTAAAACCAATCAAAGATTTAAACATCGATGTAAGAGGAAATAAAATTCAAACAAGAGATCTCTCTCAACAGTTAGATTTGATTAAAGGGAAGAATCAATTTGAAGAGACCCCTTTTTATGAAACAGGAAACTTTAGCACGAGCTACTCCATGATTTCTACAGCATTTTCAAATTCAGATGCTTTATTTCAAAAATTAAGAGTTAATAGAAGGATTATTTCTAACAGGTTGGCAAAAGAAAACCCAGGTACAAATCAAGCTAATTTTGGTGAAAATAGTCAGCAAGTATTATTGCCTGCTTTTATTGCTGCTTATTCAGGAAAAAACCCTGATAAAGTAGCTACTGGTTTGTTTAGAGACATTCCTATTCCTAATTGGACATTGCGTTATAACGGATTAATGAAATTAAAATTCTTTAGGAAAAATTTCAGCAACTTTGTGGTTTCCCATGGGTATCGATCTTCGTATACGGTGTCTAGTTTTACGAATAATTTACAATATGATCGTAAGGCACCTTATGCAAATTTAAATGTTTCAGATAATTATGAACCCGAATTATTGGTTTCTGCAATTACCTTAGTTGATGAATTTTCACCGCTAATTAAATTAGACCTAAAAATGAAAAATTCTTTCTCTTTTAGAGGGGAAGTAAAAAGTGATAGAACATTAACATTGAATTTTAACAACAGTACATTAACAGATATTAAAGGAACTGAATTTGTACTTGGAATGGGTTATGTGTTTAAAGATATTAAATTTAAAACCCGTTTCACAGGTAAAAAACAAACTCTAAAAGGCGATATTAATTTAAGGGCAGATGTATCTTTAAGAGACAATTTAACACAAATCAGATCTGTAGATGAAGATAATAACCAAATTAGTGGTGGTCAAAAACTATTTTCTATTAAATTTACGGCAGATTATAGATTAAGTAATAGTTTGACTGCATCATTTTATTATAACCATCAAACATCTAAATATGCAATATCTACCACTTTTCCGAGACAATCAATTAATGGTGGATTTAATATTATTTATAACTTAGGAGGAAATTAAATTTAAAAAAAAAATGAATTTACCATCAGAATTAAAATATACAAAAGATCACGAGTGGATTAAAATTGAAGGCACGATCGCAACAGTAGGTATTACTGATTTTGCCCAAGGAGAGTTAGGAGACATCGTTTATGTGGATGTAGATACCTTAGATGACACGGTTGAAGAAGGTGAAATTTTTGGTTCGGTTGAAGCCGTTAAAACTGTTTCTGATTTGTTTATGCCTTTATCAGGTGAAGTCATCAAATTTAATGAAGCATTAGAAGACGACCCAGAATTAGTAAATTCTGATCCTTATGATAAAGGTTGGATGATAAAAATTGAGATTTCAGATCCTTCACAAGTAACAGATTTATTAGATGCTGAAACATATAAAGAGCTTATTCAGGGATAATTTTTTTATTATAGCAATCGGCATTACCCTCTGTATTGCATATTTAAGCCTAATAAAAACTCCGAAATTAGTACTAGTATATAGTGCTAGTGACAAAATACACCATATAATCGCCTACTTTACACTTACGATTTGTTGGTTGTTTTCTTTTTTCAAGAAACCGTCCCTAAAATACAGCATCGTAGTTTTTTGCTTACTTTTTGGCATAATTATTGAAGTAATGCAACAGTCACTAACTTCTTATAGAACGGGTGATTATAAGGATGTACTTGCGAACATCATAGGAATTGTTCTAGGATTAATTGTTTTTAATCTCGTTTTAAAAAAAAATAAAGTTAAATCAGACTAAGAGGTGTGAAAAAACCAATAATTTAGTTAAATTAGCAACCGACATAAAATAAATTTATAATGGAAATTAAGAAAAACCCAAAGTCAAACTTAGAAAATTACAGCAAAATTTTCATGCAAATAGGTCTCGTTTTAGCCCTTTTTGTAACTTATGCTGCAATAGAAAAGAAAACTTATGATAGAAACATTGGTGATTTAGGTTCTGTTAGTATGAATGCTGAATTGGAAGAAGAAACAGTGATTACTGAAAGAATAGAACCTGTAAAACCAAAAACACCACCACCACCAGCACCCGAAAAAATTGAAATTGTTGAAGATGAAAAAGAGGTAGAGGAAACGGTGATAGAATCTACAGAAACAGATGAAACGGAAGCCGTAATTATAGAAGTTGAAGAGGTTGAGGAAGTCATAGAAGACGTAAGTTTTATGATTATTGAAGATGTACCTGTCTTTCCTGGTTGTAAAGGAAACAAAGCAGAATTAAAAGCTTGTTTTAGTAAAAAAGTACAAAAACATTTCTCAAAAAAATTCGATGCTGGATTACCAAATGAATTAGGTTTATCTTCAGGTAGAAAAAGAGTATTTATTGGTTTTAAAATTGATAAATCAGGGAATATTGTAAATATTCAAGCAAGAGCTCCACATCCAAAAATTAAGAGTGAAGTAATTAAAGTAATGAAACAATTACCAAAAATGAAACCTGGAAGACAAAGAGGTAAACCTGTTGGTGTAAAATATAGTATTCCTTTTACTCTAATTGTAGAGTAATTCAGAGAAAATAAATAAAAAAAACATTTAGAAGTAATATTCTAAATGTTTTTTTTTGCCCTAAATTCACACTAAAAAAAGGGAAACCTCTTTTATATAAGTTTTAAAATTATTCTATTAAATTTACAATTAAAAAAAATGGAAAAAATCTTAGAAAAAATTAAAAACTTGTTAGCGGAATTTGGATTTATATCAGATGCCTTAATGGCACTGATTATTTTAATCGTTGGCTTGTTCGCTATCAAATTTATCATTAAAGCTTCTCTAAAAATAATGCAAAAAAGTGGTGTAGATATTACACTTCAAAAATTCTTAGGGAACTTGATTGGTTGGGGCCTAAAAATACTTTTAATCATTACAGTCATTTCAAAATTAGGCGTACAAACTACTTCCTTTGCAGCAATACTTGCCGCTTTAGGTTTGGCTGTGGGTTTAGCTTTACAGGGTTCGCTCGCTAACTTTGCAGGAGGCGTTTTAATTATGATTTTTAAAACTTTTAAAATTGGTGATCTAATTGAGGCCCAAGGACAATTAGGTGTGGTTAAAGAAATTGAAATTTTTAACACCAAACTTATTGGTTTGTCTAATAGAGAAATAGTTATTCCTAACGGATTATTATCAAACGAAACAATTATTAATTATACTTCAGAGGGGACTCGCAGAGTCGACCTTACTATTGGCGTTTCTTATGATGCTGATATAAAACAAACAAAAAAGGTTTTAATGGATGTTTTAACTTCACATCCAAAAGTTTTAAATTCTCCAGAACCGACCGTTAACGTGTCTGAATTAGCAGACAGTTCTGTGAACTTTGCTGTAAGACCATGGTGTAATACCGATGATTATTGGACTGTTTATTTTGACGTTACAGAAAATGTAAAATTAGCCTTAGACGCCGCAGGAATTGAAATTCCATATCCACATCAAGTAAACGTTAAAAAATAGGTTTCTTTTTCTTTTCTGGAATTGCTACGAAATCTTTTAAATAAAAAGGCTCAAAATAAGCGACATCTTCAAGGTCGCTTATTTTATATTTCTGATACGACAATAGCGCCATTTCTTTCGCTGAAGGAAATTTATCATCTATGAAAAAAGCATTTTTATGCGTTATTAACTGCTTACATTTATGAGCGCCATCACCTAGAAAAAAGACTTTATCAGTTTCTAAATATTCCCCAAAAGAATTTTCATCAATTATTTCTGCTTGGGTTGATCTTACTTGTTCTATATCTTTGTCAAAAACAGCAGCATAAACCTCCATTCTTCTTGCGTCTAACAGCGGTACAATAAACCCTTCTTCAACTGAAATAGCTTGCGCTAAAGATCGCAAAGTTTCAATTGAAATTAACGGCTTATCAAAAGCAAAACAAAGCCCTTTTGCGGCAGAAACTCCAATTCTTAAGCCAGTATAAGAACCTGGACCTTTGCTAACCGCTACGGCGTCTATTTCTTTAGAAGTCAGGTTTGCTTCCTTTAAGATAGCTACAATAAATGGGTGTAAAACCTCTGCATGTGAGTAATTGCCATTATTCAATTCTTTTATTGCAATCACTTCTCCTTTCTTTGCAATACTTACAGAGCAGTTTTTGGTTGCGGTTTCTATATTAAGGATGATTGCCAATTTTTGTGTGTTTTTTTTTACAAAGATAGTATTTCAAGAAATGAAAATAGCATCTAAAAAAAAGACCCTTCCCCTTTTAAAAGGAAGGGTCTTCTAAAAATATTTTTTAAATTATTCTAAAACTAATTCTCCAGAATAGAATTGTAATACTTTCGTTTTAAATACATAATCATATTTAGAACGAATCATTGTTCCTTGTGCATTAACCAATCGGCTTCTTACTTGATCAAAATCAAATAAAGTCATTGCCCCATAATTATATCTTTCTTGTGCATTTTTAAATGCTTCTTTTTGTGCTTGCAATGAAATTTGTGCGGCTTCATAGCTTTTTAATGCAGATTTAACATCTAAAAACGCTTGTTCTATTGTTTGTTTTAGTTTTAATTTCTCGTCAATCAAACCAGCTTCAAGAATTTCTTTATTAATGACTGTTTTACGAACACTGTTCTTTGTTTGAAAACGATTAAAGATTGGTATGTTTAAAGATAAACCTGCCCCATATTGAAAACGATCGTTTAAAAGTTGAAAGAAATTAATATTACTTTGACCTTGTCGCAGATTATTAAATTGATAAAAATAAGAGCTTCCTAAACTTAATGTATAAGATAATGTTGGCAAATAAGCGCCTTTCGCATTTTTTGTTTTCAAGTTTGCATCTGCTATTGCAAGCTTTGCTTTTTCTATTTCTGGTCTATCAATTAGTGCTTTTTCAAAAACCAAATTTGAATTGTCGTATAACAAGCGAGAAGGTGTTCCTAATTCTATTGGAGCAATCTCAAAACCAAGGGAAGGAACTTGGATTGTTTGCGCCAGATTTAATAGTGCAAGATTAAGTGTATTTTCTTGAGCGACTAAATTTTGTAAATCTGTCGCCGCTGTGGATTGCGTATTTAATAATTCTCCTTTGGCGACAGCTCCAGCTTCAAATCTATTTTTTACTATTTCAATTTGTTTTTTACTAATCTCGTATTGTACTCTGGCAACATTGAGATTCTCTTTTGCAAACAATACATTTAGGAAGCCATTGACTACAAATAATGAAATGTCATTTTGTATTTTCTTCAGATCCTGTTTACTAGATTCTGCTCCTAATTGGGCTTGTTTAAAAGTATTTGTATTTCTAAAACCATTAAATATAATTCCCGAAGTATTCAAATTAAAAGAAGACGTTAAATTTTTTGTATTGCTTAAAATACCTTGTTGGTTCTGAGATAACCCTTCATTATATCTTCCTGAGGAAGATCCTGTTAAATTGGGCAAAAAATTACCTCTTGCAATCGTTACATCTATTTTAGCTAATTCTAATCTTAGTTTGTTTTGTTGAATTGAAATGTTTTTTTCTAAGGCCTGGTCAACAGACTCTTTGAGCGTCCATTTTTTTTGTGAAAAAATGGCTATCGATGTTAACAGCGTTATAAATAATATAAGTTTAGTTTTCAAAACGTGTTTTTTTTAGTTAATCTATTCTATATCCCGAAAAGAAAAAAAATTCTTTTGATCGTTACTACAAGGACGATTGAAAGTAAAATATGTTACAAGAAATTGCTCTTGTATAGATGTTAATTTTTGGTTTTTTTATTATAATTATAAATTGTGTAGAACAGCACTCCAATCAAAAGATAAGGAAAAACCATTAAATAAGTGATGCCGTTATTAACTCCTTCTGCTAAAGAAATATCTCCATTCTCTACCACTGCTTTACACATGGCACATTGGGAGAAAGAGGGTTTTATTGTAAAAATCATCAATAAGACAAAAAGTAAAAATCTGTTTCTAAGCATAATAAGGAGAGATCATTAAATAGACAACAACACCAGTAATCGCAACATATAACCATAAAGGAAATGTGATTTTAGCTATTTTTTTATGCGCTGGAAACTTACCTAGCTTTGCTCTCATATACGTTGTTAGTACAAAAGGTATGACAATTACTGATAAAATAATATGGGTGATAAGAATAAAGTAGTAGATATATTTTAGGACTCCTTCACCACCAAACTTGGTAGAATCGGATGTCATATGATAGGCAATATAAAGTAACAGGAAAAGAAGAGAACACGCTATTGCAGAAGTATTTAGTTGTTCGTGTAGTTTTCTATTTCCTTTTTTGATTGCAATCACTGCTGCTATTAGAATGATTGCCGTTAACCCGTTGAGAGAAGCATAAATTGGAGGTAAAAAAGTGAAAGGTGCTACATCAAAACCTAGTTTTCTTAAATTAACGCCAAATAGAGCCGCAACAGCTAAAGGAATGATAATAGATAGCGCTGTAATTATTTTCTTATATTTTTTTTCTTGTGCTAAATTACTCATACTAAATAAACTTTAAAACGATTGATAATAAATTTGGAAGGAGATATCGATTATTTTGAGGTTCATTTAGAATCCGTCAGTAAAATTTTAATATCTTCTTTTAATTCTTTTAATTGATCCGGAAAAGTTTGCTCTGTTAAAGCTCTGTAAAAGAGAATTGGATTTCCGTATGAATCTTTTCTCGATCTGATATTTCCTTGTTTATCTACCAAAGCAAACAAACCAGAATGCTCAAAACCTCCATGATCTTCTGCACCTTTTCCTGCATATAATTTAAATCCTTTGTTGGACAAAGCATACACTACTTCTTCAGATTTCCCTGTTAACAAATGCCAATTTTGATGCGTAATTTGATGAAGTGTCGCATACTCTTTTAGCGTTTCTGGAGTATCAATTTCTGGGGTAATAGAAATGGATGCAATTCCAAAATTAGCGTTTCCTTTGAACTCCTCTTGAAGCGTTAACAACTGAACATTCATTAGTGGGCAAATCGTAGGACAAGTTGTAAAAAAGAATTCTACTACATACACTTTTCCAAGATAATCGGTATTGCTAATAGCAATTCCATTTTGATTTATAAATTCAAAACTTGGAACTTTATTGAATTTAAAGAGGGAATTTGTGCTTCCCAATTTTTGATCAACTCTATTCAATCTATCGTCTTGAATAAGATCATTTTCATGTATTCTTCTATCTATATTTCTAACAACATAAATTCCAAATAAAAGGATTACAAAAGAAACCCCTATGTAAGAATACTTTTTGTTCATAACCCTACTTCTTTTCTATCTGCTTTGTTCTTGTTTTTCTCTTTAAATGCTGCATAGTACTCATAGAAAAGCACAAGAACATCATCTTTCATTATTTTGTTTAGATCTGCTACAGAGTTCATATTATAACCGTGTGTCTTCCTTTTTTTATTTTCTTTATCATCTGCACGTCCTCTTAAATCTCCATTTTTATCTACCAAAAAGGCGTTAAAACTATATAGGTTAGAAAGTGAGTCAGTTGACTGAAAACTGGTATATAAGGCTGTTATTTCTTCTTCAGAACCAGCAATAAAATTCCATTTTACCATGTCGGTAAAAGTGCTAATTTCTTTTTTAAGTTCCTTTACTTGATCTTCTGTTCCCTTAGGGTAAATAGCAACAATTTGGAACTTATTATATTCGATAAATTTTTTATATATTTTTTCATTAAGGTTAAAAAAACCTCCCTTGTGGTCTTTAAGATCATTCCCTAAAAAACAAACTATAGAAATCTTATCTTTAAATGTTTTTGTAGAATCTAATGTAGAAATATCAACAACACGCTTAATAGCAATAGGCAATTTTGTGAAATTGTTGATACCCGTTGATAGTATTAAAAAACAGATTAAAGGAAAAATAAATAGTAAAAATAATACAACTCTTTTTTTAGTAAGTTTCATCATTTAATTTTTATTGAGATACTAAATTAAGTTCAGTGCAAAAAAAAGGTGGTATCACCACCTTATCCTTTTTTTAATTTACCATCTAACAAGTGGTGCTAATGTGCTGTGCAAATAGCCTCCTTCTATTAAGAGAAGCGTTACAAGATAGGAAATTAGAAAAACTGCAGTCCAAACTACTGAACGTCTAAGCCATTTTGTTTCTCCTTCTAAATGCATAAATGCCCAAGCAATGTAATAGGCTTTTACCAATGTTAAAATGATAAATATCCAGTTTAAAGGACTTGTTCCTAAAAAACTTGTAAGATGCAAAGAAGCGGGTTTAATAATACCAAATGCAACTTCAACAGTTGTTATTAGTGTTAATAATATTAAAACTATCCAGATTCTTTTTTTGTTTGATTCGTGTGCGTGTGCCATTTTAATAAATACTTTTTTTAGATTCCCGCTTTCGCTGGAATGACCATTTTAACAGAAACCTCGAAAATATACCTTGAGGTACTCTTTATTATTTATACTAAATAGAAGAATGTGAATACAAATACCCACACTAAATCTACAAAGTGCCAATATAAGCCTACTTTTTCTACCATTTCATAATGC
This sequence comes from Polaribacter sejongensis, assembly GCA_949545755.1. Taxonomy (GTDB): domain Bacteria; phylum Bacteroidota; class Bacteroidia; order Flavobacteriales; family Flavobacteriaceae; genus Polaribacter; species Polaribacter sejongensis_A. The sequence continues at coordinate 14,482 of CATITK010000135.1, forward strand.
CCTCTTCGTTCATAAATTCCAAGAACAACGTTAAAGAAAATAATGATATTTATAATAATTCCTGAGAATACGTGAAATCCATGAAACCCTGTTATGAAGAAAAACAAATTAGCAAAAATGGTGTTTCCATATTCATTTGCTTGCAAGTTTGCTCCCTCTACAACGAAGTCTGTTTTTGTTAACTGAGCGAATCCTTCTGCTCTTGAAAGAATTACCTTTTGTTTGGTTGCGGGATCAATTAATTCAGAACGAATTTGTACGTCTGTATTGGATTTGTATGCCGCTTTAATTTGAGCTATAGAATAATTAGAGATCGTTCCTTCTTCTTCAAACCATAAACCATTTAGTCGCGTATGTTGAACTCTTCCATCTGTTCTGCCACCTACAACAAAATCAGACAATGCAATTTGATGTCCGTCTTTTACAAATTGTAAAACTTTTCCATCAGTTGTTTTAACGGCTCCATAAGAACCTGAAATAAAATTTTTCCATTCCCAAGCTTGAGAGCCGACAAAAATAATTCCAAAAATAATAGTAGCAAATAGATACCAAGCTACTTTATTTTGTTTCTTTTGGTGGCCTGCATCAACGGCTAATACCATGGTTACAGAAGAGATAATAAGAATAAATGTCATCAATGCAACATAATACATTGGTGCATGTACCCCATGTAAACCAGGAAAGTGAGTAAACACCTCATCTGCAATTGGCCAGGAGTCAATAAACTTGAATCGTGTTAAACCATAAGCTGCTAAAAAACCTGTAAAGGTAATAGCATCAGAAAGGATAAAAAACCACATCATCATTTTACCATAACTTGCTCCAAATGGCTTATTTCCGCCACCGTTCCATGTTTGTTTACTATCAGAAGGTATAGCAATATTTGCTTCCAT
>CATITK010000136.1 GCA_949545755.1 Polaribacter sejongensis
CACGGTGCACGTAAAGGTTTAGCAGATACCGCTTTAAAAACGGCAGATGCTGGTTACTTAACTCGTAGATTGGTAGATGTTTCTCAAGACGTTATTATTAACGAAGAGGATTGTGGTACATTAAGAGGATTGGAAGTTACTCCATTAAAGAAAAATGATGAGATTGTAGAATCTTTATCAGATAGAATTGAAGGACGTGTTTCTTTACATGCTGTATATCATCCAGTAACGGGAGAAGTTATAATGGAAGCAAATCAACCAATTTCTTCACAATTTGCCATTGCTATTGAGAAATCTGGCATTGATAGATTAGAAGTAAGATCTGCATTAACGTGTGAGTCTTTAAAAGGTATTTGTGCAAAATGTTATGGTCAAAGTTTATCAACGCTGAACAAAGTACAGATTGGTGAAGCAGTTGGTGTAATTGCAGCACAATCTATTGGAGAGCCTGGTACTCAGTTAACATTACGTACATTCCACGTTGGTGGGGTTGCTGGTAATATTTCTGAAGAAAATAAATTAATTGCTAAGTTTGAAGGTAAAGTTATTATTGATGATTTACGTACAGTTGCTGGAAAAGACAATGAAGGTAAAGAAATTGATATTGTAATTTCAAGAACTGCAGAAATTAAAATTATCGATAAGAAAACAGGAATTACTCAAAGTACAAATATTCTTCCTTACGGTTCTATTATTTTTGATAAAGAGCGTAAATCAATTAAAAAAGGAGATGTAATTGTTCAATGGGATTCATTTAACGGTATTATTGTTTCTGAATTTGGTGGTAAAGTGAAGTTTGATAACTTAACACAAGGTGTTAATTACTCTGTAGAAGTTGATGAGCAAACTGGTTTCCAAGAAATTGTAATGATCGATTCTAAAAACAAGAAATTGATTGCATCTTTAATTATAGAAGATAAAGATGGTAACGCTATACGTTCATACAGTTTACCAGTAGGTGCACACCTAATGGTTAATGATGGAGATGAAGTTGCATCTGGTCATACTTTAGTTAAAATACCTAGAAAATCTGGTAAAGCAGGAGATATTACAGGAGGTTTACCACGTGTAACAGAATTATTTGAAGCGCGTAACCCTTCTAATCCATCTGTTGTTTCAGAGATTGATGGTGTTGTTTCTTTCGGGAAAATAAAGCGTGGTAATAGAGAAATTATTATTGAATCTAAAACGGGAGATATTAGTAAGTATTTAGTAAAACTTTCTAACCAAATTTTAGTTCAAGAGAATGACTTTATTAAAGCAGGTATGCCTTTATCAGATGGAGCAACGACTCCTTCAGATATTTTAAGAATAAAAGGGCCTTCTGCTGTTCAGCAATACTTAGTTAATGAAATACAAGAAGTATATCGTTTACAGGGTGTGAAAATTAACGACAAACATTTCGAAGTTGTTGTGCGTCAAATGATGCGTAAAGTTAAAATTATTGATTCTGGAGATACTTTACTTTTAGAGAATCAATTAATTCATAAAATTGACTTTATCAAAGACAATGATGAAATTTATGGAATGAAAGTTGTTGAAAATGCTGGAGATTCTGAAAATATTGTTGCAGGTCAAATTATTTCTGCGCGTCAGTTAAGAGATGAAAATTCTTTATTAAGAAGAAATGATCAAAACTTAGTAGAAGCAAGAGATGCAAAGCCAGCAACGGCAGAACAAGTTTTACAAGGTATTACAAGAGCATCACTACAAACAAAATCGTTTATTTCTGCAGCTTCCTTCCAGGAAACTACAAAAGTATTAAATGAAGCTGCTGTGAGTGGTAAAATAGATATGTTAGAAGGTTTGAAAGAAAATGTAATTGTTGGTAAGAGAATTCCAGCAGGTACAGGTATGAGAGCTTATGAGAAAATTCTAGTTGGTCCAAAAGACGAAATAGAACAAAGTTTATAATACCCGTTTTACCGGATAATTGTTTAAAAGTTGAATTGTTTATCGTAATTTAATTACTGTATTCAATTCAACTTTTATTTTTTGTATCTTTTGAACAGTTAAACAATTTAACGATATAAATTATGGGAGAAAATAAAAATAAAGACGGACAAATAAATATTGAATTAGATCAAGAAATTGCAGAAGGAACCTATTCTAATTTGGCAATTATTAATCACTCAATGTCAGAGTTTATTGTTGATTTCATTAATATTATGCCAGGTGTTCCAAAGGCAAAAGTGAAATCTAGAATTATATTAACGCCACAACATGCAAAAAGGTTAGCCAAAGCTTTAGGAGAAAATATTAGAAAGTTTGAACAAGCTCATGGAGAAATTAAAGATTATGAGCAACCTCCCATTCCAATGAATTTTGGACCTACTGGTCAAGCATAAAAGAATAAAGTGAAACATTAAGTTTCGCTTTTTTTTTGCTTTTAATTTTTAAAATAAAGAACAGGGATTTGTAGTTTAGTAGTATATCGTTTTAAAAAGGGACTCACTTTTGTATAATTAAAACTGGTATAGAGAACGAGAATTAAAAATAATAATGCACCAATACCAACTTCAATTGGTGACAAATTCCTGCCTATTATTTTGAATCCAATCCCAAAAAAGCTACCATATAAAAGTATAAAGTGAATGACATAAATAGCTAAGGTGTTTTTCCCGATATTTAAAATTAGAGAATGCTTTAATTTTTTTTCTAAGCTATAAAAGAAAGCAAAATAGAGGAGTACATAACCCAATTTTGTAAATAAATAATTATAATCTGCAGCCTCACTTATTACTTCAATTTTAGTGATATCAAAGACTTGCATCAGAATATTTGAAGAATAAAAAATGAGTATTAAACCTACGCATATGAATGAAGAAATTAGGGTCGTCTTAAAGTGTTTTTTACCTAGGTTCCAGTAAAACAAAGTTGCTATAAAGGCGCCCATTGAAGAATAGCCATACCAAGGGAGTATTCTAAAAACACTACCATTACTCTTAGAAATATAATTATGAATTAGTAGCGGAACCCCTTCGATGTTAAGTACTCTGTATAAAGGTTCAAAGACGAATATTAGGATTCCTAAAATCAGGGTGACTATTGAAAAAAAAATCACTTTTTTATTACACAGAAAAAAGATACTGACTGTTAAGATTAAACTCAATCCAATACATTGTAAAACATCCACCGCAAAAAAAGAACTGGATATAGTACCTGAAAACAAATTTTTAAAATTAATCCGGATAAAATATCCAATACTAATTAAATAAAAACCTCTGGTAATCCCTTTTTTTATTCTGTAATTTTCTAACCCTTTTTCTTTTGCCTTTAATAAAAGATAAGTAAAAATTAACCCAGATATTGTGAAAAATATTGGCGCAGTAATACCTCTAAAAAAAGACCATAAGGCAAAACCTTCAGAGTTTAAATTCCGGTAAGAATTATCCAAAAGAGTATCTATAAAATGACCTTGCAGCATCATTATAATAGCAAAAGCACGCACAATATCAATAAAGTATAACCTGTCTCTCAAACTCTGGGGGGAGTATATAGTATGTGTCATTTAAGATGATAAATTTATATTTTACATCGTAAGCTTATTCTTGTAATGTTAGGAATATATTAGATTGTTCTTGTTCTGTTTAATAACCAAAAATCGGCTAAAACTAAAGCAGTCATTGCTTCTATGATAGGTACGGCTCTTGGCACCACACAGGGGTCATGTCTTCCTTTGCCCGTAATTTCCGTAAGCTCATTTTCAGAGTTTATCGTTTGCTGAGAACTCATAATAGTTGCAACTGGTTTAAAGGCTACCCTAAAGTAAATGTCCATTCCATTACTAATTCCACCTTGTATTCCACCAGATAAATTAGTCTGTGTTGAACCATCTGCGTTAAAAACATCATTGTGTTCAGAACCCTTCATCTTTGCTCCACAAAAACCACTTCCAAATTCAAAACCTTTTACTGCGTTAATAGAGAGCATTGCGCTACCCAATTGTGCATGTAGCTTGTGAAATATAGGTTCCCCTAAACCCACAGGTACATTTTGGGCAACACAGGTAATTGTGCCTCCAATTGTATCTCCAGCTTTTCGAATTTCTTGTATTCTTGTGATCATTTTTTCTGCAGAAATTGCATCAGGACAACGAACAATGTTCGTTTCAGTTTTAGAGAAATCTAATTCTTGGTATGGTTTGTCAATAAAGATTTCTCCAACAGAAGAAGTATAAGCATTAATTTTTATGCTTGCTATTAGTTGCTTTGCCAGTGCGCCTGCAACTACCCAGTTTGCCGTCTCACGTGCCGAACTTCTTCCACCCCCTCTATAATCTCTAATTCCAAATTTTTTATCATACGTATAGTCTGCATGAGAAGGTCTGTAAATATTAGTATTGTGATTATAGTCTTTCGATTTTTGGTTGGTGTTTTTAATTATAAATCCAATGGAAGTTCCTGTTGTTTTTCCTTCAAAAATACCAGAATGAAACTCTACAGTATCAGGTTCTTTACGTTGTGTGACAATTTTAGATTGTCCAGGTTTCCTTCTATTTAATTCTTCTTGAATTGCTTCTAAGTCTACTTCTAAACCAGCAGGAAAACCATCTATAACACCACCAATTGCAGTTCCATGAGACTCTCCATATGTTGTAACTTTTAATAAATTTCCAAAAGAATTAAATGACATATTTTTTTGTGTTAAAGTAAGTTGCAAATATACTAAAGTCACCCCAAGAATTTTAATTTTTCTATATTTTATAATGATTTCTAGTCTTTTTTATCTCTAAAGACAAGGTAGCTTTGAAGAGGATAGCTGAATTATTATATGATATTCAAAATAATAAAAAAATAATACCTTTTTTGTTTTACATACTTAAAAAAGCTTTCTATATTTGCACCCGCATTCAGAGAATATCTGATGAGACTTCTGGAGAAATGGCAGAGCGGTCGAATGCGGCAGTCTTGAAAACTGTTGACTGTAACAGGTCCGGGGGTTCGAATCCCTCTTTCTCCGCAAAAAGAAACCCACAACATCTGTTGTGGGTTTTTTATTTCCAGAAAACCAAACTTGTTTGTATTTTTAGGGAAATAAAAAAGACTAAATTCTTGGAAATAATTTGGGTTCCTATGCTTGCTATGGATTTCATATTGGGATGCACAGAGTGAATCCCTCTTTCTCCGCAGAATGAAAACCTAACATTCATTAAGTGAATTAGTTAGGGTTTTTTATTTTATTATTTAGTCCACATTTAGTCCGTAAAAACAAGTTTTTTCTTCAGTTTTATTTTAGTCTATAAGGGCTATCGATAATTATGCAATTGGCCAAAGAAACAAATGATAGAAACACTATCCCCAAAAACAATAAATCATTCTTGGGATAAACTGTACACAACGTAGTCCAATTATCGAACTTTTTCTTGCAAGACCTTGAAAAACTTAGAGAGTTTACAGAAACATATAATAAACACAAACTACTGAGCTTATCATAACCCTTTAGACTCCCTTTAAAGACATACACAGTAGTTATAGAACCACTTTATATTTTAACTCGGAAAATCTCTCTTCGAAAACCCCTCTTTGATATTAAATCACTAGAATTATTATGATTTTTTTTAGTAGTTTAGCAATTACAGTTAGTTAAGTAATTTAAGTAAAATAACCGCGTTGTTATTATATAAAAAAAGAACTTTCATAATTTTACATATTAGCTGTAAGAAAAAATAGTTTCAATGAATATAACCCAAATAGAAAAAAATCTAAGTAAACTAATAAAGAACCTCAACGAGGAGACTTTCATTTATGATTTACTATTAGCCTATAACCAAAGGCAACTATTATGAGGCTTCAAAAGGCTACACTAGCTTCAGTAGAGAAACCAAGTGAAAGTAAATAATCGAGAAATTAAGCTACTACAGAATGAAATATTTATATGTTTTAACTTTTCTTTTTTTATCTCTTAATATTCATGGACAAGTTGTTTTAGATGCAGACGGTCCGGGAAATACTTATAATTTAATTACATCAGTTTTAGCTCCTGGCTATAATCCAATTGAAGTGCCTGATTGCAATCATACA
>CATITK010000137.1 GCA_949545755.1 Polaribacter sejongensis
CTTTGTTTTTTTTATCTATTTGCTCTTCTTCTTGTGAAAGTGTTGAAAGTGTAACTATTAATAATAGTAAACTAAAATATATTTTCTTTTTCATCTTAAATTTTTAAAACAAAGATAAAAAACTATTTACTCGCAAACAATTTTATATCATTTGCAGAAATTTCTTTCTCCCCTAAAATTATTAAACGTTCCACAACATTCCGTAATTCACGAATATTCCCTGTCCAATCATACTCCTGTAATAATTTAATTGCTGCTTCTGAAAATTCTTTTTCAGGAGTTCCTTGTGTTTCTGATATTTTCTTTGTAAAAAAATCTACCAACAAAGGAACGTCTTCCCTTCTATCGTTTAAAGAGGGGACTTTAATTAAAATCACTGCCAATCTATGATACAAATCTTCTCTGAATCTACCTGCAGCAATTTCTTCCTTCAAGTTTTTATTCGTTGCTGCAACCACCCTAACATTTACTTTGATATCTTTATCAGAACCAACCCTAGAAATAGTACTTTCTTGCAATGCCCGTAAAACTTTTGCTTGTGCAGAAAAACTCATATCACCAATTTCATCTAAGAAAATAGTGCCGCCATTTGCAGCTTCAAACTTTCCTGCTCTGTCTTTATTTGCTCCTGTAAAAGAACCTTTTACGTGTCCAAAAAGTTCGCTTTCTATTAATTCAGAAGGGATCGCAGCACAGTTCACCTCAATCATAGGTGCTTTTATTCTGTCTGATTTCTCGTGTAACCAATGTGCAACTAGCTCTTTTCCAGTTCCGTTAGGACCTGTAATTAAAACTCTTGCATCTGTAGCAGCTACTTTTTCTATGATCTCTTTTATGTGAGAAATAGCAGGACTCTCACCAATCATTTGGTAACCTTTACTCACTTTCTTTTTTAACCTTTTGTTTTCTACGAGCAAAGTTTTGGTATCCAAAGCATTTCTTACAGTATTTAAAAGTCGGTTTAAATCTGGGGGCTTAGAAATATAATCGAAAGCGCCTAAACGCATCGTATTTACTGCTGTATCTAGATCTCCATGACCAGAAATCATAACTATTGGTATTTCTGGTTTTATTTTTTTTGCCTTTTCTAACACCTCAACACCATCCATTTTTGGCATTTTAATATCACATAAAATTAAATCATAATCATGATTTTTTATCATTTCTATTCCTAACAAACCGTCTGCTACTGCTGTTACGTTGTAAGATTCATTCTCTTCTGAAATAATTTTTGTTAAAACCCTTCTAATGGCAGCCTCATCTTCTATTATTAATATTTCACTCATTTTTTTAGTTTGAAAGGTTCTGAAATACAAAAATGCAAAAGTTCAAAAGTTCAAATTTTCAAATTTTGATTAAATGAAACCTTTTTTAAACTTTCTTACTCATTAATTTCTCGTATTAGTATTAACTATTTTAACATTACACATCTATTTTTGTTACTATTCTCTACTCCTAAAAATACCTATTTCTTAATAAAAAAAGAGTGTAAAAATGTTTTCACTACACTTTTTCAATTATTGAAACCCATCCAATAGATCAACAAATACAAAGGTAACCAATAACAATGCCATAAAAAAAATAATTTAAATCAAGAAAATTCAATTAAAAATGAATAAAAATATTTCTTAACTTCTAATAGATTGCTTGTCAATGTTTATCTATTTTTTTTAAAACAATTGACAAAACAAATTTACCTATTTTCTCAATAGTACGAGTTAACCACCTAAGCTGATCTTCTTTAATTTATGTTAAAATTTACTATGCGTGCATAACTTTTTTACAATTTACTATGCATGCATAATAAATTTGTATATATTTGACACAATGGATAAAATTAAATCAATAGATCACCAACTAAGAGCAACATGGCAAGCAGTTGCTAAAATGTATAACGAACAAGCAATTCATCACAATAGCACAATGTCTACTGCTTTTGTTTTATTAAATATTGACAAGCAAAATGGAACTCCATCGACAGCTTTAGGTCCTTTAATGGGAATGGAACCGACGAGTCTTTCCAGAATTTTAAAAACAATGGAAGATAAAGGCGCTATTTCCAGAAAGAAAAACCCTGATGATGGTAGAAGTGTTATCATTAAATTAACTGACTATGGCAAAGAAATGCGTAGAGTATCAAAAGGCCATGTTATAAAGTTCAACGAAACGATACATGAACATGTTTCTGAAAAAGATTTAGAAGGCTTTTTCAAGGTAACATCAACAATTAACAAATTAATTGCAGACAAAGATATTTATGAAAATATCAAAAGTAAAGCAGTTTAAAAAAAACAGAACAATGACGAGAAGAATTAAAAAAGTAGCAATAGTTGGCTCTGGAATTATGGGAAGCGGAATTGCTTGTCATTTTGCAAATATTGGTATAGAAGTTCTTTTATTGGATATTGTTCCAAGAGAATTAACTGACAAAGAAAAAGCAAAAGGATTCACATTAGAGGACAAAGTTGTGCGTAATCGATTAGTAAATGATGCGTTAAAAGCTTCTTTAAAATCGAAACCCTCTCCAATTTATAATCAAAAATTTGCAAACAGAATTACGACAGGTAATTTAGAAGATGACATTTCAAAAGTTACGGATGTAGATTGGATTATGGAAGTTGTCGTTGAAAGATTAGACATTAAAAAACTCGTTTTTGAACAGTTAGAAAAATACAGAACTCCAGGCACCATTATCTCTTCGAACACCTCTGGTATTCCGATCAAATTTATGAACAAAGGAAGAAGTGAAGATTTTCAGAAACATTTTGCTGTAACTCACTTTTTTAACCCACCACGATATTTAAAGCTTTTTGAAGTTGTTCCAGGTCCAAATTGCAAACAAGAAGTTACTGACTTCTTGATGATGTTTGGAGAAAAATTTTTAGGAAAAACTTCAGTCTTAGCAAAAGATACCCCAGCTTTTATAGGGAACAGGATTGGAATCTTCGGAATCCAATCCCTTTTCCATCAAGTAAAAGAACTAGGTCTAACTGTTGAAGAAATTGACAAATTAACCGGACCTGTTATTGGTCGCCCAAAATCTGCTACGTTTAGGACAGTAGATGTTGTTGGTTTAGACACCTTAGTTCATGTTGCCAATGGAATTTATGAAAATTGTCCTAACGATGAGGCGCATGCTCTTTTTCAATTGCCTGAGTTCATCAACACAATGATGGAAAAAAAATGGCTAGGAAGTAAAACTGGTCAAGGATTTTACAAAAAAATTGTAACTACTGAAGGAAAAAAAGAAATCTTAACTTTAGACTTAGATACATTAGAATATCGTTCAAAAAAACGTGCGAAATTTGCAACTTTAGAATTGACAAAGACAATTGATAAACCTATTGATCGCTTTAAAATATTAGTTGACGGAAAAGACAAAGCTGGCGTTTTTTATAGAAAAAACTTTGCTGCAATGTTTGCCTATGTTCAAAATAGAATTCCAGAGATTTCTGATGAAATCTATAAAATAGATGATGCAATGAAAGCTGGTTTTGGTTGGGAAAATGGACCTTTCGAAATTTGGGATGCAGTTGGTATAGAAAAAGGGATTGAATTAATGAAAGCTGAAGGAATGGAACCCGCCCTATGGATTCATGAAATGTTAGCAAGTGGCATTTCTTCCTTTTATAGTATAAAAGAAGGAGCAACCTATTATTATGATATTCCTTCCAAAAATCAAACTAAAAAACCGGGTCAAGAATCATTTATCATTTTAGATAATATTAGGAAATCAAACGAAGTTTGGAAAAATACGGGTGCTGTAATTGAAGATCTTGGAGATGGAATTTTAAATTTAGAATTCCAATCTAAAATGAATACCATAGGTGGCGATGTATTAGCAGCAGTAAACAAAGCAATTGATTTAGCAGAAAAAGACTTTCAAGGTTTGGTGATTGGTAATCAAGCAGCCAATTTCTCTGTGGGTGCAAATATTGGCATGATTTTTATGATGGCGGTTGAGCAAGAATATGATGAATTAAACTATGCTATAAAATATTTCCAAGACACAATGATGCGCATGCGTTATTCAGCAATACCAACCATTTCTGCACCTCATGGAATGGCTTTAGGTGGGGGTTGTGAAATTTCATTACATGCAGATAAAGTTGTAGCAGCGGCAGAAACGTATATGGGATTAGTCGAATTTGGAGTTGGTGTAATTCCCGGTGGTGGTGGCTCTAAGGAAATGGCTTTAAGAGCATCAGATTCTTTTAGTAAAGGAGATGTTGAATTAAACATTTTACAAGAAAATTTCTTAACCATTGGAATGGCAAAAGTATCAACCTCTGGGTATGAAGCTTTTGATTTAGGATTACTTCAAAAAGGAAAAGATGTTGTTGTGGTTAATAAAGACAGGCAAATTGCAACGGCAAAAGCACACGCAAAATTAATGGCAGAAAGCGGTTATACACAACCCGCAAAAAGGAATGATGTAAAAGTTTTAGGAAAACAAGCTTTAGGCATGTTCTTAGTAGGAACTGATTCTATGAAAGATTCTAAATACATTAGTGAACACGATATGAAAATTGCGAATAAACTAGCTTATGTAATGGCTGGTGGAGATTTATCTGAACCTACATTGGTTACAGAGCAGTATTTATTAGATATTGAAAGAGAAGCGTTTTTATCACTTTGTACAGAACGTAAAACGTTGGAAAGAATTCAACACATGTTGAAGACAGGGAAACCCTTGAGAAATTAGAAAAAGACGTAGGACTAAATGATATAAGACTTCAAGATTGTATGGAAAATCCTATGTTTTAAGTTCTTTTAATCACAAGTCAAATAAAAAATAAAATTTAAATTATACAAGGAATGATAACCCGATTTATGGAAAACTTGAGCAAGTCTTAAGTCATACATCAAATCATCATAAGTCAAAATAATTATTATGAGTAAAACAGCCTACATAGTAAAAGCATATAGAACTGCAGTTGCAAAAGCTCCAAAAGGTGTTTTTCGCTTTAAACGTGCAGATGAATTGGGTGCAGAAACAATTCAACACATGATGAAAGAATTACCAAATTTAGACGTAAAACGTATTGATGACGTAATTGTTGGTAATGCGATGCCTGAAGGCTCTCAAGGATTAAACATGGCGCGTTTTATCTCTTTAATAGGGTTGAACTCTGTGGATGTTCCTGGAGTTACAGTAAATCGTTTTTGCTCTTCAGGGTTAGAAACCATTGCAATGGCAGCGGCCAAGATTCAAGCAGGAATGGCAAGCTGTGTTATTGCAGGTGGTGCAGAAAGTATGAGTTCTGTACCCATGACTGGTTTCAAACCTGAACTAAATTATGATACGATAAAATCTGGTCATGCAGATTATTATTGGGGGATGGGAAATACTGCAGAAGCAGTTGCAAATGAGTTTAAAATTTCTAGGGAAGATCAAGATGATTTTGCTTTTAAGTCTCATATGAAAGCTTTAAAAGCACAAGCAGAAAATCGTTTTCAAGATCAAATAGTTCCTATTGAAGTTGAAGAAACCTATTTGGATATCAATGGAAAAAAAGCAACTAAAAAATATACCGTAACGAAAGATGAAGGTCCAAGAAAAGGAACTTCCACTGCAGTTTTAAATAAATTACGCCCAGTTTTTGCAGCTGGAGGAAGTGTCACTGCTGGTAATTCATCTCAAATGAGTGATGGTGCAGCTTTTGTTATGGTGATGAGTGAAGAAATGGTAAAAGAATTGAATATAGAACCTATTGCAAGAGTTGTCAATTATGCTGCGGCTGGTGTAGCACCAAGAATTATGGGAATTGGTCCTGTTGCTGCAATTCCTAAGGTTTTAAAACAAGCAGGATTACAACAAAAAGACATTGATTTAATTGAATTGAATGAAGCTTTTGCTTCTCAATCTTTAGCTGTAATGCGTGCGTTAGATTTGAACCAAGAAATTGTAAATGTAAATGGTGGTGCTATTGCATTAGGGCATCCTTTAGGTTGTACAGGAGCTAAATTATCCGTGCAATTATTTGATGAAATGCGTAAACGCAAACTAAAAAACAAATACGGGATGGTAACTATGTGTGTTGGCACAGGCCAAGGTGCTGCTGGTATTTTCGAATTCCTGTCTTAATAGAGATGTAAGAGAAAATAGACTTAATTCTATCAATAAGAAAATAATTAAAATTTAATCATAAGGTAATTCAGAAATCTTAAAAAGTCAAAAGTCTTACCGTTATAAGTCAAAAAAATATGGAAACATCAAAAAAAGACCTTCTGAGAGGTGGACAATTCTTAGTAAAAGAAACCAACTGTGAAGACGTATTTACTCCAGAAGATTTTTCTGAGGAGCAACAAATGATGAAGGAAGCTGTGATGGAATTTAATGATCGTGAAATCATTCCTCACAAAGCTCGTTTTGAAGCGAAAGATTATGCACTAACAGAAGATGTAATGCGTAAAGCTGGAGAATTAGGTTTTTTAGGCGTTGCTGTACCAGAAGAATTTGGTGGCTTAGGAATGGGATTTGTTTCGACCATGTTAACGTGTGATTACATTTCTTCTGGAACAGGTTCTTTTAGTACTGCTTTTGGTGCACATACAGGTATTGGAACCTTGCCAATTACATTGTACGGAACACAAGCACAAAAAGAAAAATATGTGCCAAAATTAGCTACTGGTGAATGGTTTGGAGCTTATTGCTTGACAGAACCTGGTGCTGGATCTGATGCGAATTCAGGGAAAACTACTGCTGAAATTTCTGCAGATGGAAAATCATATAAAATTAACGGACAGAAGATGTGGATTTCTAACGCTGGTTTTTGTAGCGTAATGATTGTTTTTGCTCGTATTGAAAATGATAAAAACATTACTGGATTTATTGTCGAATTTGATAAAGAAAATCCAAATGGAATTGTTTTAGGAGAAGAAGAACATAAATTAGGAATTAGAGCTTCCTCAACAAGACAAGTGTTTTTTAACGATACTGTTGTCCCTGCAGAAAATATGTTAGCAGGCCGTGGAGAAGGATTTAAAATTGCAATGAACGCTTTAAATGTAGGACGTATTAAATTAGCAGCAGCTTGTTTAGACTCTCAAAGAAGAGTCATTACCTATGCAGTAAAATACGCCACAGAGCGCAAACAATTTAAAACGCCTATTGCAGATTTTGGAGCTATCAAAGTAAAAATAGCAGAGATGACAACCAATGCTTATGTTGGTGAATCTGCTTCTTACAGAGCTGCAAAAGATATTGAAGATAGAATTGCATTAAGAGTTGCTGATGGTAATACACATCAAGAAGCGGAGTTAAAAGGTGTTGAAGAATATGCTATTGAATGTTCCATTTTAAAAGTAGCCGTTTCCGAAGACATACAAAATTGTGCAGATGAAGGAATTCAGATTTTTGGAGGAATGGGATTCTCCGAAGAGACTCCGATGGAATCTGCTTGGAGAGATGCAAGAATTGCTCGTATTTATGAAGGTACCAACGAAATCAACAGAATGCTTTCCGTGGGTATGTTAATTAAAAAAGCCATGAAAGGTCATGTTGATTTATTAGGCCCTGCTACTGAAGTGGCCAATAGTTTAATGGGAATTCCGTCTTTTGAGACACCTGATTTTTCAACATTATTTTCTGAAGAAAAAGAGATGATTTCTAAATTAAAGAAAACATTTTTAATGGTTGCAGGTGCAGCGCTTCAAAAATATGGGCAAGAAATAGAAGAGCACCAACAATTATTGATTGCGGCTTCAGATATTTTAATTGAAATATACATGGCAGAATCTGCAATTTTGAGGACAGAAAAAAATGTAAAACGCACGAATAAAGAAGCACAAAGTGTACAAATTGCAATGTCCAAATTATATTTATATCACGCAGTAGATATTATTGAAAAAAAAGGAAAAGAAAGCATTATTTCTTTTGCTGAAGGCGATGAACAACGCATGATGTTAATGGGCTTAAAACGTTTTACTAAATATACAAACTATCCAGATATTGTTGACTTACGTAACGAAATTGCCGAAAAAGTAAAAGCAGAAAACAAATACTGCTTCTAAAAACTGCCAAAACGTGCTTCTTTTAGAAGGACGTTTTTTTTTAGACAAATCGTAGATGTCATTTTCAAATGCTAAAAGTTTTTGTTTAATTGTATATTAGTATCAAAAAAATGAAAAATATTATGAAATTTTACCTACCAATAATTGCAAGTTTTTTGATTCTTTTCTTTACGAATCTGGCGACTAAAAAAGAAACATCAATATTCGAATACAACAAAACAAGTACACCTATCAAACATCCAAAATTCAATGAATATTGGTATCAAGGAAAAGCAGAAATAACTTCTTATAAATTAACACAAGCTAGATACGGTGAAATTCATGAAGGGATTGCAGTAAATATATTTGTAACAGAAGACTTTCTTCCAGAGAAACAAGTAAAAGCAGATTATCAAGACAAAAAAAATGTGAGTATCTTAAAATTAAATAGCACTAAAAAATTTACTACTGGTATCTATCCCTACTCGTTAATGACGAGTACCTTCTCCCCTATTGATCTAAATAAAAAAGCTATAAAAATTTCATTTTCTGCTCAAGAATGGTGCGGAAATACATTTATTCAATTGAACAATCGAAAAGATTTTGAAATTGATTTTTATTCTTATTTTGAAAGTAATCGAGATCGAAAATTAGTACTAAAAAAACATGTTTTAGAAAATGAACTTTGGAATCAATTACGAATTTCTCCAGAAGATATGCCAATTGGAAGTTTAGAGATCATCCCTTCTTTTGAATTTTTAAGTTTAAATCATAAAGAAATAAAACTGTATAGAGCGAATGCATCCCTGACAAGAGATCCTCATTTTATAATTTATTCTCTAAATTATCCTGAATTAAAAAGGACGTTAACAATAAAATCTTCAAAAGATTTCCCTTATACAATTGAATCTTGGGAAGAAAGTTTTCATCAAAAAGGAAAAAAAAGAACGTCAAAAGCAGTCAAAATAAAAACAATACTTTCTGCTTACTGGAGTAAAAATGGCGTTACTGACATCAGTGAGAGAAAAGAGTTGGGTTTATAATCTAAAAAATAAAATTTTTAATAGATTTATGATACCATAATCAATTTAATATCAATACTTTTGCACGCAATTTGAAAACACAGAAATGAAACGTATAAAAGAATATAAAAAACTTTTTAAAGTAGAAGGCTCGATTGATTTAAAGGAATTAAAAAAGGCTTACAGAGGTTTAGTAAAAGAATGGCATCCTGATAAATTTCAAGAGCAAGAAAAAAAGGAGGAGGCAGATGTGATGAGTACTCAAATTATAGATGGGTATCATTTCTTAGTGAGCATTGCACCAGAAACCAAAGAGGCGAACTTAGAAGCCTATAAAACAACAATTACCGAATTTCAAGTTGCAGATTGGCATCATAAAAGCATGCTACTAGAAGTTACTTTTACAGATGGTAATAAATATGAATACTTTGGTGTTAGTAAAATACTTTTCGGAAAGTTTGTAAATGCAAAATCTATGAACAATTTTGGTAAAAGAAACATCTTTAATTCTTTCATCTATAGAAAATCTATGAAAGCTTCAGTTACCGTATAATTCTTAACCAAGCTTCAAAAAATAGCATAAAAAAAAAGAGATTACTCAATGTAATCTCTTTTTTTTATGCCCAATTGCTTTGGCGTTGCTACTCTAAAGCTCCTAAATAACGTTCTGCATCTAGTGCTGCCATACAACCTGTACCCGCAGCAGTTACGGCTTGTCTATATTCTTTATCTTGAATATCTCCAGAAGCAAAAACACCCGGTAAATTTGTCTTGGTTGTTTTACCTTTTGTAATTAAATACCCTGTTTCATCCATATCTAAAACTCCTTTAAATAAATCTGAATTTGGCGTATGCCCAATCGCTATAAAAACACCCGTTACAGCGATGTCTAACGTTTCTTTGGTCTGATTATTAATCGCTCTAACACCTTCCACAACAGTAGCTCCTAAAACCTCATCAATCTCTGTATTGTATAAAACTTCAATATTTTCAGTTTTGTTAACTCTGTGTTGCATTGCTTTTGAAGCTCTCATAAAGTCTTTACGCACTAAAATAGTTACTTTACTACAAATATTAGCGAGATAAGTTGCTTCTTCTGCAGCAGTATCTCCTGCTCCTACAACCACAACATCTTGACCTTTATAGAAAAATCCATCACAAGTTGCACATGCTGAAACGCCACCTCCAATTAAACGTTGCTCACTTTCGATTCCTAAATATTTTGCAGTGGCTCCCGTCGAAATAATTATCGTCTCCGCTTCGATATGTTTCGCTTCATCTACAATGACTTTATGAATTCCACCAACCTGGTTACTTAAATCAACACTGGTTACCAAACCAAAACGAACTTCTGTACCAAAACGTTCTGCCTGTTTCTTTAAATCTTCCATCATTGCAGTTCCATCTGTACCTTCAGCATAACCTGGAAAATTATCAACCTCAGTAGTCGTTGTTAATTGCCCACCCATTTGCATTCCTGTATACATAATAGGTTTCATATCTGCTCTTGCTGCATAAATTGCTGCAGTATATCCTGCAGGACCAGAACCTATAATTAAACATTTAATTTTTTCTGTTGTATCTGATGTCATATTATCTAATATTTGAAGACGTAAAAATATAGTTTTTTGTCACTTATAATCGCAAATGTTTATAAGTTTTAATAATGAAAATATAATGCTATTTGATGAATGATTGATATCAAATAATAAACACCTATTTAATTGCATTTTTACAAAAAGGATGTATCTTTGCAGTCCTTAAATGAGCAATCATTTTCGGGGTGTAGCGTAGCCCGGTCATCGCGCCTCGTTTGGGACGAGGAGGTCGCAGGTTCGAATC
>CATITK010000138.1 GCA_949545755.1 Polaribacter sejongensis
CTTTAGATAACACCAAATTATCTCTTTGATAAATATCAGCGTTTTCTAAATATAAAACTGGTTTCTCCATAAAATAACTTGTTTTTACAAACTTAAAAGTTTCTAACGATTATATACTAAGAATTATAAACAATTCTTACTTTTGACCAAAATACATACACATTTTTAGAAATCCATCAAACAAAATCTTAGAATGTTCGTTATTTATTTTAAGTATCAAAAATAATTACATGAAACTTCCTTAACGAGATTTCGTTACACAGGGAAATGACTTTGTGGAAGCTACATATGACCAAGTTTAAAAAAAAATAAAATAGACACATGAAATTTGTTTTTTTAAAAAAACGTTTTTTTCCCTATATCTTCTTTCTAATTTCCTTTGTTTGCTATAACCAGCAAACAATTATAGATGCTCCTATTTTCACAAAATACAATGTTGCTTTAGATTTATTTAACAATAAAGCTTATGCGGCGGCTCAGAAAAAATTTGCTAGTATAAACGAAACAGCGGAAAAGCATAGCAACTTAAAATCTAACACTGCTTATTATGACGCACTCTGTGCGCTAAGACTACACCACCCTAAAGCAGTTAAGAAGGCGTTGACTTTTATTGAAGAAAACCCAAATAGTGATAAAATAAATGCTGCTTTTTTTAATATCGCCAACGATTACTTTGCTAATAAAAAAGGGGATTACGGCCTTAAATGGTATCAAAAAATTGACATTCCGATGCTTTCGAAAGAAGAAGGAAAAGAACGCAATTTTAAAATGGGGTATGCTTCATTAATCAGCAAAGAATTCCCTATAGCAAAAAAACTATTTCTTCCATTATTTGATGACGCTACCTACGGGAACGATGCCCGATATTATTATGGTTTTATTGCTTATCAATTAGAAGAATATGAAATTGCGGAAGCTACCTTTAAAAAAATTGCAAACATTGATACCTACCACGCAGAAATCTCATACTACTTGTTAGATATCAGCTTTCAAAAAGGCGAATTTGAGCGTTGTGTTGTAATCGGAAAGAGGCTTATCAAGAGCAAGAAGTTTGAAAATAGCTCCGAAATTTCTAAAATAATTGGTGAGAGTTATTTTAATTTAAAAAAATACCGAGAAGCCCTCTTTTTTTTAGAAGGATATGCAGGGAAAAAAGGCAAATGGAATACTACCGATTTTTATCAATTAGGATTTGCATATTACACCCAAAATGATTTTAAAAATGCCATTAATAATTTTAATAAAATTATTGAGAAAAAAAATGATATTGCACAAAACGCTTATTATCATCTCGGCGAAAGCTATCTTAACTTAGATAAAAAAGCAGCCGCTTTAAATGCTTTTAAAACAGCTTCCGAAATGGATTTCAATATAGAAATTAAACAAGATGCTGCACTAAATTATGCAAAATTAAGTTACGAGGCTGGGAATGCTTTTGAACCTGTTGCAGAAGTTTTACAAGGATACTTAAAAGCATATCCAAACTCAAAGGAGTATGAGGAAATTAAGGGTTTAGTTATTTCTTCATTTCTTTATGAGCAAGATTATAAAGGAGCTTTAGCGTTTTTGGCAGAAAAAAAATCTAAAAAAAATTGGGATTTAATCTCCGAAATTTCTTTGTACCGAGGGCTTCAGCTAGTCAATAACCAGAAGTTAAAGGAAGCGGTTCCTTTTTTTGAAGAAAGTAAAAATTCAGCAGAAGTCTTGATAAAGGAAAAGGCAAAATACTGGGAAGCAGAAACCTTATATAGGTTAGACAAATACAAAGAAGCATGTACGAAATTTACTGATTTAAAAGAGGGGTTAAAATCAAAAAGTGCAGTATTTACTTTGATTGACTATAATTTAGGTTATTGTAATTTTAAATTAAAACAATATGAAAAAGCAGGAATTCATTTCGAAAACTTCTTAAAAAACAATTCATTAGAACCCTCTTTAAAAGAAGATGCGATTGTCCGTTTAAGCGATAGTTACTTTGCCATTAGACGTTATAAAAATGCCATTGATTCTTATTCCATTATTGTAAAAAATTCGGGTGCTGATGCTGATTATGCACAATATCAAATAGGTATGAGTTATGGTTTTAGAGGAAACAATAAAGCGAAAATAGCAGCCCTTTCAAATGTTGTAAATAAATATCAAAATTCTACGTTAAGAGACGATGCTTTATTTCAATTGGCCAATACCTATACATTGATAAAGGAAAATGAAAAAGCACACCGGGCCTATAATAAATTCGTTGAAAAACATCCAAATAGTATCTTTTTACCGAAAGTATTAGTCCGTCAAGGTTTACTCTATTACAATGATGCTGAAAATGAAAAAGCTTTAGAAAGGTTTAAAAAAACCGCCAGACAGTTTCCAAATTCTCCTGATGCTTTTGAAGCGGTTGCAAATGCAAGAAACATCTATATTGATAAAGGAAATTTAGAGGATTATTTTCGTTGGATTAAAACATTAAAATTTATTAATGTAACCAATGCTGATCTTGACAATACGACCTTTGCTGTTGCTGAAAAAAAATATTTTGAGGCAAAAAAAGAAGAAGAAATCATAAATGCACTTAAAAAATATATCCGTTCATTTCCGAATGGAATTCACAAATTAAAAGCAAATTATTATTTAGCAGACACTTTCTTTAAGTTAAAACAGTTTAACAAAGCAACACCCTATTATCAAGTTGTCTTAGAAAAAGGACAAAGTGAATATAGCGAAGATGGGCTCAGTAAATTATCGCAAATATTTCTTGAAAAAGAAGCGTTTAATAATGCACTACCAATTTTAATCAGGCTCGAAAAAGAAGCTTATGAAACTGAAAATGTTTTATTTGCTCAGAGTAATTTAATGAAAGGGTATTATGAAACAGCTGCTTTTGATCTTGCTTTCGAATACGCCAAAAAAATACTTTTAAAAGAAAAGCTAGAGCACAAATTAGAGAACGATGCGAAACTAATAATTGCGCGTGTTTTAATAAAGAAGAAGGATTTCAGCACTGCTGAAGAATATTATACTGCATTAGAAGCAAGAACAACTGGTTTGTTAAAAGCCGAAGCGTTATATTATAATGCATTCTTTAAAAACCAACAAAAAAAGTATACAGCATCAAATAAAGTAATTCAAAATTTAATAGCTAATTATTCTTCATACACCTATTGGGCTGTAAAAAGCTATGTTGTTATGGGAAAAAATTATTACGGTCTTGAGGATGTGTATCAAGCAAATTTTGTTTTAGAGAACATCATCAAAAATTTTAAGCAATTTGAAAATATTATTGAAGAAGCTGAAAAAGAATTAAAAACCATTAAAGAAAACGAGGCTAAAACTACTAATTCTGTTTCGCCAATAAAAGAGGAAAACATACAGAACAAAGAAGCTAAAAAGAATAAAAATTAATGAAAAGACAGTTCCTATTATTTTTAATGTATTTTTCTTTTTTAAGTTTAAACGCTCAAAAAAAGGAACAAGTAAAAGACACAATAAAAACAGAAATTGTAAATATTATAACAAAATACAATCCTAAAATAGCGGATGCTAAGAAAATCAAGAAAAACCCAAAAATAGAACTGCTTAAAAAGAATGAAAAGAAAAAATTAAAATACACAATCCTTTCTGCCCCGGTTGCATCTACATTTATACCAAAAAATGGTGCTCTAAAAAGCATGAATAATCCTGTAAATGAACAAATCTACAAAAATTATATAGCCGCTGGTTTTGGGAATTTTACAACTCCTTATTTTGAAACTTTTTTATATCACAATACGCACCTTAAAAATGAATTTGGCCTCAATGCAACCTATGTAGCATCTCAAGACAATGTTAAGAACTCAGTATTAAATAGTCATTTTTCAAACTTCAATACTGGTTTTTTTTACAAACAAAAAGAGCGTTCTTTCGCTTGGAAAATAGGTTTAAACTCTGAAAGAAACTTATACAACTGGTATGGTTTGCCTAAAAAAGTTTTTATAGCGCCAACAATCAATTCAATTGATGAAGCACAAATTTATAATTATTTTCAATTGGTTGGAACGTTTAATTTTAAAGATTCCTACTTGGATTATGGAGAAATAAAAACTTCCTATTTTGCCGATCGCTTTAAAAGTAATGAAGTTTTAGTAACGCTTGATGCAAAATTAGATTTTCCTTTAACAGCAATACATCCAATATTAAACGACATTTCTTTAAAAACGGGTATCGCGTTTTTAAAAGGAGAATTTAAAAATAACTACGAAGATTTTAATTCTCTAAAATATGCGATCAACACGATTCGTTTGAATCCTCAGTATAAGATAAATTACAAAGATTTCATTTTTAAAGCGGGTATAAAACTCGTTACCTCCTTAGATTCTGAAAATAATTCAAACAACGTATTTGTATTACCTGATTTCTTTTTTCAGCAATCAATACTAAAAAATTACCTTACGCTATATGGTGATTTTTCTGGTGACTTACATACAAATACTTACAAGGATTTTTCGGAAGAAAACGCCTATATTTCTCCAACACTTTTTATAACTCAAACTCTAGAAAAGTCTAATTTATCTGTTGGTTTTAAAGGAGTAATAAATAAAAAAATTCGTTTTAATCTTAAAGCAAGCTACAAAAAAGAAGAAGACAAACCATTATTTTTAAGAAATTCCTCAAAATCTGATGGAACCAATACGACTGTAAATGACAAGAAATTAAAAGGATATGAATATGGAAATTCTTTTCATGTGACGTATGATGATGTTAAAACAACAAGTATTTTTACAGAACTATCCTATGAGTATTCGAAAAAAATATCTTTTGATCTTGATGGAATTTATAATATTTACACCTTAGAAAATGCAATAGCACCTTGGAATTTACCCCGCTTAGAAGCCTCCTTTTCTTCAAGATACAAAAACAAAAAATGGGCTGCTTCTACAAATATTTTTTATGTAGATGAAAGAAAGGAAGCACTTTATACCGAAAACAATAACATAGAAATACTTCCTTCTTTTGTTGATGCTAATTTAAACGGAAGCTATCAGTTTAATAACAAATTTTCAGCTTTTCTTAAGCTTAAAAATATTTTAAACACAGCTTATCAGCGTTTTACAAATTTCAATACACAAGGTTTTCAAATTTTAGGAGGAATTACTTATCAGTTTGATTTTTAACATCAAATAATTCATGCAACAAGTATGGATATCGGAGGAAGTCAAAGACCTAAAGAATACGTTTATACCTTTTTCTTATGAAAAAAAAGTTTATTGAAATAATCAAAGTATCTTCACTAAAAATTAAAAAAAAATGAAATCATATATCTGTCTATTTTTCTCAATACTTCTTTTTTTATCGTGTTCTAAAGAGGCTGATTCTGAACCTCAAACTGAAGCAGATATATTAAAATATATTGAAGACAACAACTTGGATGCAACAAAAACCAATTCTGGATTGTATTATGTAATTAATAAGCAAGGTACAGGAACAAGACCTATAAGTAGCTCTAACGTCACTATAGCTTATAAAGGCTATTTCTTAGACGGAACTATTTTTGATCAAAGTGACTCGAATGGAAGCTCTTTTGGGCTAAACCAGGTAATTGCTGGTTGGACAGAAGGAATTCAACTGTTTAAAGAAGGTGGTGAAGGTATTTTATTAATTCCCTATAATTTAGGTTATGGAACAAGTCAAAATCGTTCTATTCCTGGTGGATCCGTTTTAATTTTCGACGTAAAATTAATTAGCGTCAACTAAACAGGTTTAAAAAACCATAAAAAAAGCGAAACCTGATAGGTTTCGCTTTTTTTATTTTTAAGATATGATTGGTTTGATAAAATGATCAATATGTGCTAATCCGTTTTCTCCTAGACTCTTAATAAAGGCAGAACCTATAATCGCTCCATCTGCATAATCACAAGCTGTAGTAAAGGTTTGTTTGTCTGAAATACCAAAGCCTACAATTAATTTACTTTGTAAATTCATTGCTTTAATTCTTTCAAAATAAGCCACTTGGTTGTTAGATATTTCTCCTTTTGCACCTGTAATTGAAGCAGAAGCGACCACATAAATAAATGCTTTTGTATAAGCATCTATTTTTTTGATTCTTTCTTCCGATGTATGCGGCGTAATTAAAAACACATTTGTAATTCCATAAGTTTCAAATAGTTCTTGATAATGATTTTCAAATTCAACCATTGGTAAATCTGGTAGAATCACAGTATCAATACCACATTCAATTACTTTTTTACAAAATTTATCTTCACCATATTTTAATAACTGATTTAAGTATCCCATTATAACTAAAGGCGTTTTATTGGTGTCTTTAATCGCTAATAATTGCTCAAAAACAACATCTAAATTGATGCCATTTTCTAAAGCTTTTTGGCTACTATCTTGTATTGTTGGTCCGTCTGCTAAAGGATCCGAATAAGGCAAACCTACTTCAATAAAATCCACACCACTCTTTTCTAACGCAGAGATTACTTTGGAAGTATCATTTAATTTTGGATATCCACACGTAAAATAGATGGACAACAACTTCTTGTCTTTTGCGAATACGCTTTCTAGTGTTTTCATATTATACAAGCTGTTCTTTATGTTGAATAAGCTGTTTTTCAATCCCGCTCCATAAATCAATTCGAACTTGTAACGACGCTTTTGCAACCACTAAAACCTCATCCCATTTCTCTTGATCATCCTGACACAACTCTTCAATCATTTGTAACGAAAGTGGTCCATGCTCATCTCCATCTAATTCTATATGTCTGTTTAAATAATATAAAAAATTATCGTAATTCTCTGAACTATTAATAGAAGCCTCTGCTACAATTTTTAAAAACATTTCTGGTATAATATCTTCTCTACCAAAAGTAAAAGCAGCTGCAATTTCATGTGGCTTATTTGCTTTAATAACTTCAAATGTATAAGCAACAAAATTCTTAACAGCTTCTAATTCTGAACTGTTTTCTAAAGAAGTTTGAACAGAATTGATGTTGGTTATTTGATTTGTAAATGCTAAAACAGCAGTGGTATCTGCATGCATGTCTTTCATTGCTTCCAAATACATTTCAAAATGACTCTTACAATTTCCGTCTTTGTCTATATCACTTTCTTCTGCTACAGTAATCTCATTTATAAACCGAACAAGATTGGAGTTTTTCTTGGGAGTCCAAGGAATGGTAACAGTGGTTAAATTAAGTTGTAAGGCTTTCAACAAGGACATAAAATCCCAAACTGCATATACATGAGATTCCATAAAAACCTTAACATCTTCAACCGTTGTAAGGCTTTTGTATAAACTATGGCCATTTATTTTTTTTAATATTGGCTGTAGTTCTTTTTCTATAAATAAAATTTTTGCATTCATTATACTTCTAAATGTTTAATATAAATTTCTAAATCTTTATCTCCTCTACCCGATAAATTGACGACGACAACTTGATCTTTTTTGAACTTAATTTTCGGTAAAACAGCCAAAGCATGCGCTGTTTCTAAAGCAGGAATAATTCCTTCAATCTTCGTTAATTCAAAAGCAGCCTCTAACGCTTCTTTGTCAGTTGCGCTCATGAATTTTGCTCGTTTGGTTTCATATAAAAAAGCGTGTAGTGGCCCAACCCCCGGATAATCTAAACCTGCAGAGATAGAATAAGGTTCCGAAATTTGTCCATACTCATCTTGCATTAAAATCGTTTTACTTCCATGAATAATTCCTACTTCTCCTAACTGAGAAGTTGCAGCACTTTCCCCAGAATTGACTCCTAAACCAGCAGCTTCAACGGAAATTAATTCCACATCTTCATCATCTAAATAATGATAAAAAGTACCAGCGGCATTACTCCCTCCACCCACACAAGCAATAATTGTATCGGGGTTTTCTTTGCCTGTTTTCTCTTTTAATTGCCATTTCATTTCTTCAGAAATAATCGCTTGTAAACGTGCAACCATATCTGGATGTGGATGTGGTCCCACGACAGAACCAATTAAATAAAACGTTTCTGGATTTTGAATCCAATAGCGGATTGCTTCATTTGTAGCATCTTTCAAGGTTTTACTCCCACTTGTTGCAGGCACTACTTTTGCTCCCAACATTTTCATTCTGGCAACATTTGGTGATTGACGTACAATGTCTTTTTCGCCCATAAAAACAGTACATTCTAACCCCATTAAAGCACAAACTGTTGCCGTCGCAACTCCATGCTGTCCCGCTCCTGTTTCTGCTATAATTTTTGTTTTCCCTAGTTTCTTTGCAATGAGAATTTGACCAACGGTGTTATTTACTTTATGAGCTCCAGTATGATTTAAATCTTCTCGTTTCAAATAAATGGTAGCGCCGTATTTTTCTGACAAACGTTTTGCTAAATACAAGGGCGTTGGACGACCAACATAATCTTTTAATAAAGATTTGTATTCTTTTTGAAACTCATCAGACTCGATAATTTGGATATAATTATCTGCTAATTCTTTCACATTTGGGTACAACAATTCAGGAATAAATGCGCCTCCATATTGTCCAAAATATCCGTTTTCGTCTGGGTGAAATTTTGATTTCATATTTATTAATGTGTAATCGCGTAACTGTTATTTCGTTTGAATAATTAAACAGTTAAGCGTTGTTTAAACTCTTTTAATGCTGCGATGTCTTTTTTTCCTGGCTCAATTTCAAATTTACTATTTACATCCAATGCATAGCAATATTTAGCAGCCTCCTTGTCTAGAAATGACAACACGCTATCGGTCTCTTTCAAACCAATTCCTCCACTTAAAAAAAAAGGAACTTTATAGGGATAGGTATCTAAAACTGACCAATCAAATTGAACTCCATTTCCACCTCTTTCTTTTCCTTTTGTATCAAATAAAAAATAATCTACCACCTCCAAGTAAGGTTTTAAAACATCAAAATTAAATGCATCTTTAATTCCAAATACTTTAATAATTTCAATTTTATCCTTTACGATATCGTGTTTGTTTTTTTTCTTTTTTTGATGCTTGTTCTCTTCAATAAATAAAGCGTTTCTTTCTGCTAACTGGCTTTGTAACTCTTTTATATACATTACAGACTCGTCTCCGTGTAACTGAAGTGCATCTAATTGATATTCCTCTACCAAAGAAATGACAATCTCAGAATGTTCATTTACAAAAACACCTGTTTTTTTTACAGATTTCGGGAGCTCTGGAATGATACCTTCAAAGTTTCTCTTCGATTTTTCATAGAAAATAAACCCCAAATAATCAGGTTGCAAATTTACAACTTCTTGGATGTTATTTACATATTTCATTCCGCAAACTTTCAATTTCATTATGAAAAGGGTTTAATTATTTATTCATTTAATCGTTTCAACTTAATTTCTCAAGAGTAAGAGTGCCTTTCCTTTGAAAAGGTTAGGATGGGCTTTTATCGAATTTGATTGATAAAAGTTTGACACGCTTCTCCAGGATTTTCTTCCCTCATAAAATTTTCACCAATTAAAAAACCTTGAAATCCATATTCTTTTAATCCTGAAATAACTCTAGGATCGGAGATGCCACTTTCAGAGACTTTTATCGAAGTATCAGGAATTTGTCCTGCTAATTTGATTGAATGTTCTAAATCAACTTCAAAAGTGTTTAAATTTCTGTTATTAATTCCAATTATTTTATGGTCCAAATCATTTATTCTGTCTAAATCTTCTTGAGTATGCACTTCATATAAAACTTCCATACCTAGATCTGCTGCTAAATTTCCATAATTCTTTAATTCTTCAGTAGTTAAACAAGAAGCAATTAACAAAATTACGTCCGCACCAATTGCTTTTGCTTCTACTATTTGAAAACCATCAACAATAAAATCTTTCCTTAAGATTGGTTTTTGTTTATTGATAACTCTCGCTTCCATCAAATCTGCCATGGTGCCACCAAAAAAAGAAGTGTCCGTCAGGATCGATTGCGCAGCAACGTTTGCATCCAAATACCCATTGGTCACTTCAGCAATCGTTACTTGATCGTTGATAATTCCTTTGGAAGGTGATTGCCTTTTAAATTCTGCAATAATTCCTGTAGAACCAACTTCTAGCAAAGATTTTTTCAATGAAAAAGTAGGGGTGTCAAAATTTGGACTTTCCACTAGTTTCTTAACAGGAACCTCTGCTTTAATCTTAGCAATTTCCTTCTTTTTAAATGCGATTATTTTATCTAAAATTGTCATTTTTTATTATTTAAAGATTGAATGATTAAAAAATTATCTCATTCAATTATTTAACGCTCTATTTCTTAACGAATATCCTTTTTCATAATTCGTAATTTCTAACTCTCAATTAAAGTATGTAAACATTCTTTTGCCTTTAAACCAAAAAGCGAATCTTTCGCTTCCTCAAAAGCAGTGTCAAAAGACGTTGCTTCATTCACTATTTTTAGGGCAAAGGCTGCATTTGTTAGCACCACATTATTTTGTGCTTCTGTTCCTTTTCCTTCTATAATAGTTTTAAAAATTTTTGCAGCATCCGCCACACAATTCCCACCAAAAATAGCGGACTGTTGAATTCTTTTTTGTCCTAAATCTTCAGGATTTATAATTTGCTCTCCGTTTTTTGTAAAGAACTTAAAGCCACTTGTCAATGAGATTTCATCATACCCATCCAATGCATGAATGATACCGTAATTAATATCTTCTTCTTGTAAAATGTAATGATACAAACGGGCAATTTCTAGATTAAAAGTCCCTAATAAATGGTTTTTTGGTGAACTTGGATTGACTAAAGGACCTAACATATTAAAGAAGGTTTTTAAGGCCAACGCTTTTCTTGTTGGACCAACCGCCTTCATTGCCGGATGAAATTTTGGCGCATGTAAAAAACAAATATTAGCTTTTTCTAAATGTTGCTTTAAAACGTTTTCATCATTGGTAAACTCATAACCAAAACTCGCTAACATATCGGAAGAACCCGATTGAGAAGACACAGAGTAATTACCGTGTTTTGCTACTTTTTGTCCTGTTCCTGCTACAATAAATGAAGTTAAAGTGGAAATATTAAACGTATCTTTCCCATCACCTCCAGTACCTACAATATCAATGGTATTGTAAGCGGATAAATCTACTTTTATAGAGAGCTCTATTAATGCATCTCTAAAACCAGAAAGCTCTTCAACGGTTATAGGACGCATCATAAAAACGGTCATAAATGACGCTAAATGTGCGTCATTGTATTTTTCTGCAGCAATATCTATTAAGATTTTTTTTGCTTCAGATTTTGATAACCTATCGTGATTATATAATTTATTTAAAATTGCTTTCATAATCCCTTTTTAATTTCCCCAAAAGGGAAAAAACTCAATTCATATTTTTATACTTGCAATTCCTGCATACGTAGGAAACTACTATTTTCTTTTGACTCCAAACTATCTAACCCTTCCTTTTGGAAAGATTGAGATGAGAATTTATAAAATTTCTCACCAATTGCTCTCCAACATCCGTTAAAATTGATTCTGGATGAAACTGAACGGCTGAAATTGGAAACACTTTATGCTCAATTGCCTGAATTAAACCGGCTTCATCTCTTGCTGTTACTTGTATTTCTTCCGGAAACCCTTCATCGGTTGCTGCCCAAGAATGGTAACGCGCTGCTAAAAATGTTTCCGGAACTTCTTTGAAAATAGTCGCATTTTTGTCGGTTACCGTCATTTTTGTTGCAACGCCATGGAAAACAGCTTCTAAATTGATGATTTCACCACCAAAAACTTCTGTAATTGCCTGCAAACCCAAACAAACTCCAAAAATTGGTTTAATTCCTGCGTAGGTTTTAATCACTTCTTTTAAGATGCCTGCCTCCTCTGGAATTCCAGGCCCTGGAGACAACATAATCATATCGTAATAATTGATATCTTCAATACTGATTTCATCATTTCTAAAAACAGCAGGAAAAATTCCTGTAATTTTTTCTACCATGTGAACCAAATTGTAGGTAAACGAATCGTAATTATCTAAAATTAATATTTTCATGTGTTTATATTTATTGTTTTTTTAAGGACACATGCTGTTCGCTATTAATCATTCCTTTGGGTGATAATGCTTTTAACATGCTCGTTTCATATTTTTATTAAAAAATTGAATGATTAAATAATTTATAAAGCACCTAACTTTAAAAACTTTATACTTTTCAAACTTTATTTACTTAAATATTTTCTGCCAAAATCAACGCTTTTTTTAACGCCGCTAACTTATTATTTACTTCTTGTAATTCTTTTTCTTCGTCGGAATGAATGACAATTCCTGCGCCTGCCTGGTAATACAAAACGTTGTTTTTACTCACAAAAGAACGAATGGCAATTGCCAAATTTACGGAACCGTCTAAACCGATAATTCCAACGGCACCTCCATAAAATCCGCGCGATTGATTTTCATAAGTATCAATCAACTGCATTGCCTTATACTTTGGTGCACCACTTAGGGTTCCGGCTGGAAAAGTATCGCCAACAATTTCTATTGGATCTCCTTTTAACTTTCCAGAAACCGTAGAAACCAAATGAATAACGTGACTAAAAAATTGTACTTCTTTAAAAACATCCACAACAACATTATCTGCATGTTTGCTTAAATCGTTTCGCGCCAAATCTACCAACATGACATGTTCTGCTGTTTCCTTTTTATCTGCAGACAACTTCTTTCCGAGCTTGATATCTTCAGCCATTTCTCCCGTTCTTCTAAACGTTCCTGCAATTGGGTTGATTGTCGCTTTTCCTTCAGAAATTTTAATTTGTGCTTCCGGGGAAGACCCCATCAATTTGAAAGAACCATAATCAAAATAAAACAAGTAAGGTGACGGATTTATAGAACGTAATGCTCTGTATACATTGAATTCATCGCCTTTAAATTTTTGCTGAAATTGGCGTGATAAAACCAATTGAAAAACATCGCCTCTTTTACAATGCGATTTTGCTTTTCTTACATATTCAATAAATTCTTCTCCTTTCACATTTGAAGTTTCATCGCCTATAATCTCAAATTTTTGGGTATTAAATGCTTGTGCGTCTATGATCGTTTGAATCTCTTTAATTCGAGAATTCGTTCCTTCTTCAATATTTTCAATCAACGTCATTTCATCATTAAAATGATTGATTGCAATAATGAATCTATAAAAACTATATTGCATTAAAGGAATTGCAGAAGGGGCTTCTTTGACTTTCAACTCAATATTTTCGAAATACTGAACAGAATCATAAGTGGTATACCCATACAATCCGTTGAATGATTTTAATGCTGCTGGACAATCTAATGCGATGGTTTCACTGTAGCTTTTAAAAATCGTATTGAAATTTCTTCCAATTTCTTGACTCTCTAACAGAACTCCTTGATGAGAAAAATTCAAATAATGGTTTTCTGCTTTGATAGAAATCACAGGCTCAATTGCAATAAAAGAAAAACTCTCTTCTTTACTATGATAGTCTGAGCTCTCTAATAAAAGCGTATTTGCATATGCATCTCTAAAACGCAAGTACAGCCCTACTGGAGTAACTGTGTCTGCCATCTTCGTTTTAAAAATTGTTTTAAACTGTATTTTTTTCATTCTTCATTTATGTTATTGCGAAACAAATCTTTGATTTGCTAAACAATCTGTTTGTTGATAAAGAGATTTCTTCACTTCGATAAACGCTCTGCAAGGTCCCTAATTTTATAAGCACAAAAGGCTTTAAAAAGCGAAAAGGCTTATCGTGAGATAAGCCTTTTATGATGTTATATACATATAGGTTTGTTCTCACTTATGAATTAAGAGAGTTCCACCACCATGTATTTTTTATATTTAATTTCATTTCCTGATACAAAAATAAGATAGATTTTTAAATTAGACAACCTTTAAAATGATTTTATTTATAATTTACTGAAGTAGGCTCTTTAAGATAATTCGCAATACTGAATAAAAAATGTTTTGTGTAGTTGCCGAAAAAGGGGCAAACTAAAAAGCATTGTTAAGAAGAAACATTTAGCTCTTATGGAATTGAATACAATAACTGGCTCCAACAATAGAACGAGACTCAAAAATAAATAGAAATTATCAATGCCTCAACTTTGGATTGCCTCTTTTGTGGTTTCTTCATCTGTCTTTTAAACAAAAAAAGCAAGTTTAATTTTTACTGAAGCATTCAAAAAATTCCTTTAAACAGGCAAATAGTCGTTTTAAAAACCTACATTTGAGTAGTACTCCCCCACAAATTTTATCGGCAAACGCTTAAAAGACGAACAAAACTCTTCGTTCTTATAGCGCTAGGAACAAGTTATTTTCTGGAAAATGAATTAAAAAAAAGAAAATATATGGTAAGTGGAAATATTGGGTTGATACATTTATTGGTTTCAATTGTAGCAATGATTACTGGAATTGTTATTCTTATGACTAAGAAAGGAACAAAAAAACATAAGCAGATTGGATATATTTATGTGACGTCTATGTTATTGGTAAACTTTACTGCATTTATGATTTATAGACTTTTTGGAGGGTTTGGAATTTTTCATTTTTTCGCTATTGTAAGTTTTTTAACTTTATTGGCTGGAATGTATCCTATTATAAGACGAAAGGGAGAAAATTATATTTTTAAACATTTTAATTATATGTATTGGAGTGTAGTTGGTTTATACTGTGCTTTTTGTGCAGAGGTCTTGACAAGGGTTCCAATTTATTTACACATTAAAACTAGTTGGAAATTATTTTCGACTTTGACAGGCTTGAGTATTTTTATAGTTATGGTAATAGCGACTGTAATATTTAAAAAGTATAAATTTAAATGGCAAATTGAATTTGAAAAATAAACGACCGTACAACAAGGTATAAGCGATAATTGTTCACCTCCATCCTAAGATTATACAAATCATTAATCAAAATAAATAAAATGACAAGAATATTAATTTTTTTATTAGTTCTAAACACCATTCAATCCTGTAATAAAAAAGCGGAAAATAAATTAGAATCTAAAACTGAAGTTCTGATTGATTATTCTGGTGATTACTCTGGTACTTTCTCTGACTTGAAAAATGTGAAAGGAAAAATGGACTTATCTATATATCAATTAAAGAATGGATACACTGGAGGAATATTAACTATGAAAATGAATAACAGCAGTGAAAGAATAATAACTGGTTCAGTAAATGTTATGGGAGATGGAAATATACTAAACGGAAATTTCACTCCGTCTGTAATTGATTATCCTGATTTGAATGCAAAACCTGGAGATTCCTACCAATGCCGTTGGACTTTTTATGGGAAAATAAAAAGCGAATCAGAAAATACCATAATTGGAAAAGCAGTTCCGGATAACTGTTCAGAGTCCAATCTTATTGAATTTTATTTAGAACGAAAAAAATAAAAATTACTATTGCTACACTATGTATAATTAATTACTTAGACAGGCAAGTATACCGCTCCGCAAAGTCTCCCGACTTTGAGGAACACTAAAAAGAATAAACAAAACATCAATAATAAAATACAATCAGTAAGAAAACATGAATTTAAATGAGTATAGAGGTAGAAAATTAGATCGCTCAAAGTCGGGAGACTTTGCGGAGCAGGATTTTTGCAAAGCATAAACTAGGTAGGAATTCTAACTTTTTATACAAAGTGGGAACTTGGGCTTTTTATTCAAAAGATGGTGAATTAGAAGAATATATTAAATATGACGTAAATGGTAAAGAAGTTAAGAAGTAAAATTACTTTGGCTGAGTCGAGCATAATTTATTGCTGATTGATTTTCCTTACGGAAAATTCTCGGAGACTTCCAATGTTGGTTGCTTTTTATTTTAGTCTAGTGAAGTCCCAACTGAACCATCTACTAACCATAGCCTAGACATTAGCACCCATTTAAGTAAACAAAAGAAACCTCTTTTACACTTGAAAGATTCTCAAATTACTTCAAAAAGTAATTTGGGAGGGTTACATAATAATAAAAAAAAATCTCGCTTTTGCGAGATTTTAATTTTATTAAAAATTTTTGAAAATTATTTTCTTAGAATTCGAACATTCATTTCTTCTACTTTTTTATCTGATAAGATGGAAGGCGCATTAAATAATAAATCTTCCGATGAACCTGTTTTTGGAAATGCCATGACTTCTCTAATAGAGGCTTTCTTTTCTAAAATCATCATTAAACGATCAATACCCCAAGCAATTCCTCCATGTGGCGGCGCTCCATATTGGAATGCTTTATACATGGTACCCACACTTTTCATCATTCCTTCTTTGTCGTATCCCATGTTTTTATAGGTTGCTTCTAAAATTTCTGCTTTGTGCGCACGAACAGAACCTCCACCAATTTCAAAACCATTTAAAATTAAATCGTATTGCTGGGCAATAATCGTTCCTATTGCTTCGCCATTCATATGCTTGTCTAAATCGTAGCGTGCTGGCATAGAAAAAGGGTTGTGTGTAAACGTCCATCTTCCTTCCTCTGTTTTTTCAAACATTGGGAAATCTACTACCCAAGCAGGTCTTAATTCTTTTGGATTGATAAGTTTAAAAATACGTCCCATTTCTTGACGAACTGCATCCAAAGCCTTGTTTGCCGTGGCATAATCTGCTGCCGAGAAAAAGACAATATCTCCTATTTGTGCATTGGTCACTTTTATAATGTTAGCAGCAATTTCTTCGCCTAAAAATTTAATAATTGGCGATTGCAAATCGTTTTCATTTACAATAATATATGCCAAACCACCCAAACCATTTTGTTGTGCAATGGTGGTTAAGTTTTCAATCTGACCTTTAGAAACGCGTTTGTTGCCTTGCTCTTTTGCAGAAACTTTAATACATTTTACAATTCCACCTGCTTCAATAGGTTTACTGAAAACTTGAAAAGTGGTCTCTTTTACAATGTTTGTGATGTCTTGCATTTGCAAACCAAAACGTAAATCAGGTCGATCACAACCATATTTATTCATGGCTTCTTTGTACGTAATTACAGTAAAAGGATGTAAGATCCATTTTTTACCATAAATTTTACGCACCACTTCGTTAAACATTTTTGTGTTTAAATCGATAATCTGTTGCATACTTGCATATGCCATTTCAATATCTAACTGTGTAAATTCTGGTTGACGATCTCCACGAGAATCTTCATCTCTAAAACAACGTGCTATTTGAAAATATTTCTCAAATCCACCCACCATTAACATCTGCTTAAACTGCTGAGGGGCCTGTGGAAGGGTATAAAAAGAGCCTGTTTGTTTTCTTGTTGGAACAATAAATTCTCTTGCGCCTTCATCGGTACCCGCAGTAAGAATAGGGGTTTCTATTTCTAAAAACTCTTCTTCATCTAAAATATCACGCAGTAATTTAATTACGCGATGACGGTTTACAATTGCTTTCCGAACCTCCTCATTTCTGTGGTCTAAAAACTTGTATTGAAAACGAACATTCTCATTCGATTTCATTGCTCTTTTTATTTCAAAAGGAAGTGTTTTAGAGAGGTTTAAAATTTCTAAAACGGCTGTTTCTAATTCAAGTTTACCCGTCCTTAAACCTGCATTGTAATCACTTTCTCTTCGCTGAACCACAGTTCCTGTCACAGAAATTACAGACTCCGATTTTAGTTTTACCAATTCATCGATGTTCGGGAATGTTTCTTTACTTAAACGTACTTGAAAAATTTGGGTACTTGAATCTCTTAGATCAATAAAAATCAATTCTCCATGATCACGTACACTCGCCACCCAACCAGATAAAGTAACTTCCTCATTAATTGAATCTTCAGAGAGTTGAGAAATTTTATGTGTTCTGTATTCTTCTTTTATTATAATCGGATTTTTTTGTAATTCCTCTTGGCTGTTAGTTGTTGGCTCTTGATTATTGGTTCCTTGTTGTTCACTACTTATTGCTTGCTTCTTGTTGCTTGTTTGCGCTCCAGAAAGATTGTTCAAAATTCCTTCTCGAATCACTTTCCCAGAAGCCCCTTTACCAATAATTCCAATTACTTTACCAACAAGAATACCTGCCTTACCTTGGTTTCCTTCTTTGATATCTTTTGCTATTGCTTCATTCTCTGCAATTACTTTTTGAATAGCGTCTTGAATTTGAGCTGCGGAAGTTGTATTTGCCTTAAAGTAAGATGCATAATCAAATTTGGCATCTTCTAGTAACGATTTAATTGCGTTTTGAGCCAACAAAACCGTTATTTTTTCCTCTTTCAATAAAGAGAAAATAGCACTTAAATCATCGATATTTTGGATACTCGTATATTGCTCTGGTTTAATATTGTTTGTAAGTGTTTTTGCAACAAAAGACGCATCTTGAATCACATTTTGAATCCCAACAAAAGTTGTTGAACGCAGAGCATCTGCCGTAAAAAACTTTGCATCTTGAGGTAAAACACCCCCTTCTATCAAAATAGATTCAACGGCAAAAGGCAATGAGCTAACATCTACATCGATACGATCTACAATTTGTTTAATATTTACAAAAGGCAAATCGGGTTCAGAAATAAAACGGTAATCGGCTTCAAATTCCTTTGTACGCATTGTTTTGGTTTGCTTTAAATCTGCATCCCATAAAACCGTTGTTTGTTCTGGTCTAAATTGATTGTTTTCTATAAAATAGTTGAGTTGTTTTTCTATTTCTTCGTTGAGAGCATCTACCATAAACTTAAAAGAATTCAAGTTTTTGATTTCAGTTCTTGGATTTAAATCCGTGCTATTTTTTTTACGAAGAGACACAGAAACATCTGATTTAAACTCTCCTTTTTCAAGGTTTGCTTCCGATATTTTTAAATTCTGAACAATTCTTTGAATGTATTGTGCATAGGTAGATGCATCTTCAATATGACGAATACAAGGATCGGTAACAATTTCGATCAACGGAACACCAGCTTTGTTAAAATCGACTAAAGAAATGTTTTTCTCGTGCATCAATTTTGCGGCATCTTCCTCAATATGAACTTGCGTTAAACTCACTGTAAATTGAGAACCATCATTTCTAAAACAAGAAACTTGTCCGTCAGGAATTACAGGATTGTGAAACTGTGTAATTTGTATGTTCTTTGGATTATCTGGATATTCATAATGTTTCCTATCCCACGAGATCATCTCGTTTGAAAAGGAGGAACGAACTGCTTTACCGAAATAAATAGCTTTGGTAATTGCCTCTTTATTAATGGATGGCAAAACCCCCATTTGTCCTGTACAAACAGAACATATATTTTGATTTGGCGTTGCTATTTCTTGATTTGCACAAGCACAGAATAACTTTGATTTTGTATTTAATCGAACGTGTGTTTCTATCCC
>CATITK010000139.1 GCA_949545755.1 Polaribacter sejongensis
AACATGATGTAAGTAGTAAAATTAAAGTTGTGTATGTTATAATTTGTGCTGTTCGTCTAAAAGTGCTCATTTATTAGTTGACTGATTATCATTATCTTGCTAATTTAGACAAAATTTTATATTTATATAACAGATGAGAAAACATTCACTAACCTCGCTTTTTTTAATCATTTTCGTTATTATTTCATGTAATGAAAAGACAATAGTTTCTAATGCACAAAAAGAGAAGAATCTAATTTCTTATGTAAATGCGTTTATTGGAACTGGTGGTCATGGACATACATATCCTGGAGCTACCATGCCTTTTGGAATGATGCAACTCTCACCAGACACTCGTTTAGATGGCTGGGATGGTTGTTCTGGTTATCATTACTCTGATGATGAAATCTATGGATTTTCGCATACACATTTGAGTGGAACCGGTGTTTCTGATTATGGTGATATTTTATTAATGCCTACCAATAAGCAAGTTTTTAATAATGGAGCCGATGGTAAACCAGGATATAAATCTACCTTTTCTCATGAGAATGAAACTGCAGAACCTGGGTTTTATAAAGTGTACTTAGAGGACACAAATATTGATGTTGAATTGACCGTTTCTAAAAGAAGTGGTGTTCATAAATACCAATTTCCATCCGTAGAAAATCAATTTGTTATTTTAGATCTATTGCATAGAGATGAAGTTTTAGATGCTAAAATTGAAAGAGTTTCTAATACTGAACTTTCAGGATTTCGTTTTTCTAAATCTTGGGCAGATGACCAACGTTTATATTTTACATTAAAAACGTCTCATCCTTTTAATGATGTTTTACAATCTCCCTCTAAACAAGGAATGCCAGGAGCTCAAAAAATAGCCTTAAATTTTATCAATCCAAATAACGAACCTATATTTATTAAAATAGGGATTTCTGCAGTTGATATTGAAGGAGCAAAGAAAAATTTAGAAGCTGAAATAGGAAATCAAACTTTTGAGCAAGTCAAAAAAACAGCACAAGATTTTTGGGAGAAACAATTAGAGAAAATTGTTTTAGAGGACACAAACGAAGACAATAAGACTAATTTTTATACTTCTTTATATCATGTTTCTATCGCTCCAAATTTGTATCAAGATGTTGATGGTAGGTACAGAGGAATGGATTTGAAAATTCATGAAACTAAAGATTTCGATTATTATACAGTATTCTCATTATGGGATACGTATAGAGCAGCGCATCCTTTATACACAATTATTGAACAAGATAGAACTAACGATTTTATCAATACTTTTTTAGCGAAATATGATGAAGGCGGTATTATGCCAATTTGGGACTTAGCAGGGAATTATACACATTGTATGATAGGGTATCACGCAGTGCCAGTAATTGCAGATGCATATTTAAAGGGAATTCGGAAGTACAATGTGGAAAAAGCTTTTAAAGCGATGAAGCATTCTGCAACGAGAGATAAGTTAGGTTTGGACTCTTATAAGAATTTCGGATTTATTCCGGTTGAAAAAGAATCTGAATCGGTTTCTAAAACCTTAGAATATGCATATGATGATTGGTCAATTGCTCAAATGGCAAAAGGTTTAGGGAAAGAAGAGGATTATAAAAACTATACAGAAAGAGCGCAATATTATAAGAATATTTTTGATCCTAGTACGCAATTTATGCGAGGACGTTTTAGAAATACCTGGTTTGCACCTTTTGATCCTTATGAAGTGAATTTTAACTATACAGAAGCAAATTCTTGGCAATACAGTTTTTATGTGCCGCAAGATATTTCTGGGTTTACAACGTTATTGGGAGGAAAGCAGCAATTAGAGAATCAATTAGATAAATTATTTACTGCAGAAGACAAAACTTCTGGAAGCCATCAAGTGGATATTACGGGTTTAATTGGGCAATATGCGCACGGAAATGAGCCGAGTCATCACATGGCATATTTGTATAATTTTGTAAATAAACCTTTTAAAACTCAAGAAAAAACACGTCAGATCTTAACTGAATTGTATACAAATTCTCCTGATGGAATTTCAGGAAATGAAGATTGCGGGCAAATGAGTGCTTGGTATATTTTTTCTTCTTTAGGATTTTACCCTGTGACACCAGGAAGCAATCAATATATAATTGGGAGTCCGTTATTTGATAAAGCAAGTATTAATTTAGAAAATGGAAAATCGTTTACTGTGGAAGCAATTGATAATTCATCAGAAAATAAATACATTAAATCTGCAATACTGAATGGTGAAAATTACGAGTTTTCGTTTATCAATCATAAAGATATTATAAATGGAGGGAGCTTGGTTTTTGAAATGACAGATAAGCAAACAAACTGGGGGACAGCGGATAAAAATATTCCTAAGACTTCCATTGATGAGCACTTAATTGTTGCTGCTCCATTTATCGTAAAAGGAAAAATCGCATTTAAAGGAAGTACAGAAATCACATTAGGAAACGCAGATAAAGAAGCAACTATTTTTTATACTTTAAATGATGAATTTCAGCTATATAATGAACCTTTCAAAATTTCAAAAAAAGGAATTTTAAAAGTATATGCTGAAAAGGAAGGTTTAAAAAGTAAAA
>CATITK010000140.1 GCA_949545755.1 Polaribacter sejongensis
ATTCTGGTTATTTGCCAGAAACTTACTCCGATTGCAACAATTATAAAAATATAAAATAGCGCTAGCATAGTTATTTCGTCTTAATTATTTTAACTTATTTATTAGTGGTGATCTGATGATCCCTCTCCTCTGTGTTCAATATTATAATAATGGAAATGTTTACTTTCTTCTAAAAATGGATT
The DNA here is from genome assembly GCA_949545755.1 of Polaribacter sejongensis. Taxonomy (GTDB): domain Bacteria; phylum Bacteroidota; class Bacteroidia; order Flavobacteriales; family Flavobacteriaceae; genus Polaribacter; species Polaribacter sejongensis_A. The sequence continues at coordinate 183 of CATITK010000140.1, forward strand.
TCCTTTTGGTATTGGATTTGCTTTTGCAAATGCGCTAAATGTCGCATATATAAAGATTCCTAAGAAAAACAATAATGAACTGATTTCAGAAATTCCAAATGACCATTGAGCTCCTACAGTTGCTGGCATCACCATTATAAAGACATCTATGTAATGTCCTGCAAGAATAACAACCCCTCCAAGAAGTACAAACCAAGGAACGCTTTTAAAATCACTATTTAGCAATAACAATATCGGAAAAACAAAGTTCATTACGACCATTGCTAAAAAAGGCAATTTATATTCGTTAAATCGGGCTACAAAGTAGGTTGTTTCTTCTGGAATATCTGCATACCAGATTAGCATAAATTGAGAGAACCACAAATAAGTCCAGAATACAGAGAAACCGAACATAAACTTGGCTAAATCGTGAATATGACTATCATTTACTGCTGGTAAAGCACCTTTAGAACGTAAGTAAATTGTTACAAAAGCGATTACTGTTAAAGCACTTACTAACAAACTTGCTAATACGTACCATCCAAACAATGTAGAAAACCAGTGAGGATCTAATCCCATAATCCAATCCCAAGACATCATTGATTCTGATATCATAAATAAGAAAAGAAACCCTACGGAAACATTGTAGTTTAGTTTGTATGTTTTACCACCGTCATTTGCGGTATCTTCTTTTATAGAATTTTTACGGATGAACCATCTGTAGGCATTCCATATCGCTAAATATGCAATACTTCTTATCGCCCAACCTGGAACATTCATCCACCAAGATTTACCCGCTATTATTGGATCATAATTAGGGCTTGTAGGGTCAAAAATTCCTTCTCCCATCCACGGAAACATATGATTCCAATGCATGACAGCAGCAAATACGACAAACACCATGATGATCGAAGTTGGCACTAAATTAGCTGTTATTGCTTCCATCACTCTGAAAAGCACCACAGACCAACCTGCTTGTGCAACTCTTTGAATTGCATAAAAAGCCAATACTAATAAAGAGATCCCTAAAAAGAAGAATAACGATACATAGAGTGCTGACCATGGTTTATTTTGTAATTGATGAAAAACGTGTGCTGCGTGTTCGTCTTCGTGATTTCCCCCATGTGCTGCTGCTGAAGCATGTGCTTCTTGTTTTGCATCGTAGTGTCCTTCTTTTGTATCATGATTTTCATCATGCAGATGAGAGGCACCTTTTACTTCATTGTGATGGGTCTCCTTTTGAACTTCTTCATGAGTAGTATCATGAGCTCCATGAGCAGCTTGATTTGCAATAATTTCTTTTGCTTCTTCAATTGTTGAAGGAGCGTTTAAGAAACCTATTGTAATTCCTATTACACCTAAAATGATGAATGCAATGGATACTTTTTTTAATTTACCTGAGAATTGATACATATCTTTTCGTATTCTTTCTTTTTGTAATTATTTTAATAAATCAGCACGTAAAACTTCTACATACTGAACGACTTGCCAGCGTTCTTTATATGTTAATTGAGACGAATGGGAACCCATTAAGTTTTTACCATGTATTAAAACATGATAAATACTACCTTCTGTAATGTCTCTATCTTTATAGTTGGGAATTCCTGCAAATTTATCTGCTTGAGATAAATAGCCATTTCCATCACCTTTTTTCCCATGACAAGAGATACAATAGATGGTATACATCTTTTTTCCAACTTCTAAATTCTTGTCCGTTGTATCAAATGGGTTTTTAAGTCCTGATTTTGCTTTTTCGTACCCTTCGTTAGTATCTGCAATATCGTAAGCAGCATGCCCTCCTCTTGGAATGGTACCTGCAACTGGTTTGCTGTTTACTGGATTTCCTTTTAACCCAATTTCTCCGTCAGTATTGTATGGCACAGACTCATACATGTCTGGCATGTATTGTAATTGTGGCGTACGTTTATCGTTACATGCAGTAAGCAGTATACAATACGCAGTAAGCAACAAGCTGTAGCCAATCAGCTTTTGACTGCTGCTTTTTTGTTGTGAGTTATTTATTTTTAATTTTTTCATTCTTTATACTTTTTTAAAGTCAGATTTTAAACTTTAAGTACTTTTTTTACTTGTCGACTACATTAATTTCTACCGCACCTGTTGTTGCTAGTAGAGCCTTAATTTCAGCTTCATTATTATGAACAGGTATTTCCATTAAGAAATGATCGTCTGTTGTTCTTGGGTCTGGATTTTCTGCTTCTTTGAATGGCCATATTCTACTTCTCATATAAAAAGTAATTACCATTAAATGGGCTGCAAAAAAGACAGTCAATTCAAACATAATTGGCACAAATGCTGGCATGTTTGAAAACCAAGAAAAATTAGGCTTTCCTCCAATGTCTTGTGGCCAATCTTGAATCATCATATAATTTGTCATCCAAATAGC
>CATITK010000141.1 GCA_949545755.1 Polaribacter sejongensis
CCCATGGCAGAAATTACTACAACCGTATTTTCTGTTCCTTCACTTTGTAAAATTTGAGTAACATTTTTTACACTCGCTGCATCTTTTACAGACGCTCCTCCAAATTTAAAAATCTTCATTTTAACTATTTATTATTATTTCTTTTAAAACTCAAATGCATTAACTAGTGCTACCTATTTATCATGTTAATAAAAAAATACCACAGAGTCTTTGCGGCTATGCTGTAAAATTACAGTGTGCTTTTTCAACACCCTGAAAAATAGCTTTTACCTTAAGTTCCAGAGAGCTTATTTATTTTGAATAAATTTCGCTAAATTTTCTTTGTTCATTTGCACAACAGACCAATCGTTTAAATAAGTGGCTCCTGTACTTTTATAGAAATCAATAGCATGCGTGTTCCAATCAATTACTTCCCAAGCAACTCTCTTGTAATTATGATCAAAAGCATATTTTAAAACTGCAGTATACAAGGCTTTTCCTGCTCCAATTTTTTGCTTGTTTTTTGTTACAATTAAGTCTTCTAAATGAATTGCATTACCTTTCCATGTAGAATAACGCTCGTAAAACAAAGCAATACCAATGACTTTATTTTCTTGCTCTGCAACAAAAATTTTGAATTTAGGAGACGCTGAAAAACCATCCTTTATTAAATCAGCTACGGTAATTTCTACTGCAGTTGGTTCTTTCTCAAAAACAGCCAATTCTGTAATTAAATCCAACACGGATTGCATGTCTTTTTCTTGCCCTTGTCTTACAATAAAACTCATTCTACTTAAAATTTAGTCAAAGATAGTTGATTTGAATTCTACTAAAAATATTTGAATATTTTAGACGTTTTTTTTTGATTTGTTTAAAATTAGTAAAATAAAAATATAGCGATTTGTATTGATTATAAGTTGCTCTCAAAATACATAGGATAAATCTTATTTATACTAGCATAAATTATGAAAGCGTAAACTTCTTGTAAAACCATTTATTTATGATTAATTTTACAGAACGAAAACTTACATTAACTTTTAAAAAACATAAAAAATGGCTTTTCAATTACCAGAATTAGGATACGCATATGATGCGTTAGCACCACACATTGATGCAAGAACTATGGAAATTCACCATAGTAAGCATCATAACGGGTATACAACAAAATTAAACGGAGCAATTGCGGGAACTGATTTAGAAGGAAAATCGATTGAAGATATTCTTACTAATTTAGATATGAGCAATAGTGGTGTTAGAAATAATGGTGGTGGTTTTTATAATCATTCTTTATTCTGGACCGTAATGAATCCGAATGATAAAGGAATTTTGAATGGAGAATTAAAAGAAACTATTGAAGCTGCTTTTGGTTCTAAAGAAGCCTTTATGGACGCTTTCTCTAATGCTGCTGCAACTCAATTTGGTTCAGGTTGGGCATGGTTATGTGTTTTACCAGGAGGAAAAGTAGAAGTTTGTGCTACGCCAAACCAGGACAATCCACTAATGCCTGGGGTTACTTGTGGTGGAACTCCTATTTTAGGATTGGATGTTTGGGAGCATGCATATTACTTAAACTATCAAAACAGAAGACCTGATTATATTACTGCTTTTTTCAATGTAATAAACTGGAATGAAGTTGCTAAGCGATATGCAGCAGCGAAGTAACATCGTTACCTCAAGTAGCTCAGCAAATATAAAAAGGTGAGTTTACCTAAAAATATAATAATTAAAAGCATCCTTAAATAGGATGCTTTTTTTTGGATTCATTACTAAAAAAAGGGTTCATTGTAAGGGTAATCTAGTGAACTATCAGAAAAAAATAAAGTGCATTAAATAGTAAAGTAATTATAAAACAACCTCTCTAAAACCAAAACCCTAAGTTAAACAACCAATAGTTTTCTTTATGATCTGGAGACCAGCTATACTTTATTTCTATTGGTCCGATGAAAGCATCGTAACTATACCCTAAGGCATACCCAGTTTTAATGTTTTTAAAGATATCGATGTCTTTAAAAACATTACTATCTAATCGTCCGTAATTTGCTATAAAGGAGGCATAGTGCTTCTTTGGAAAAGCGTATCTAAAATGAAATGCTGTTTTTAAAAAAGAATTGTCTGAAAGTTCTGCAAAATCATAGCCATAAAAAGAAACAAAAGTGTTAATATAATTTTGATTGTAACCACCAAGATAATAATCAAAAACATCAGATGTGGGATTATTGAATGTAAAACCAGCATCATTTGTCATTTGAAGCGTAAGTTTGTCCGATAGGGTCGTTGCAAAACCTAAGGTTCCTTTTGTTTGGGAAAAGCTTGTGAAATTATCATTATAATCTGATGAAATCATAAACAATTTAAAATTTAAATCCGCAAAATACCCATTGGTAGGAAAGTATTTCTCATTATACGTATCTAACTTTAAGTAACCAAAAGCACTTAAATAATTGCTATTATCAAAAGTCGTCCCTTGGTTATTTAAAGAGGCTAGAGTTTCTGTAGTTACTTTAAGATATTTGTGTTCTAAACCTACCCCAATTGCAAATTTTCTATTAAAAGCCGTTTGAATAAAAAACTGATTTGTAAGGTCTCTATATTTTAAATTAATGGAACTTACCGTAGGAAATTGAGAAACTATGGGGTTAAACTTAGAATTTGTTCTAAATTGATCGTATCTAGATCGAAACCCATAACTGGTATAAAACCCGTTATCAACAAAATAATCTAAATTATATCGAATATTATCTCCTAAGATCATGTCAAAAGAGAACAGATCATTTTCTAATAATAAATATTTGTGATTATAGTTTGCTAACACACTAGATTTATATAATAAATCATAATGAACTCCTAATTTTAAATTTGCCTTTTCTATCGACTCTTTTAAATCGAATTTTAAACGATAGGTATCGTGTTTATTCTTTATTAAATTATAGGTTATTCTTTCATAGTTTTTTGTTGCTGATAATAAATAAATTCTTTTTGTAATCTCTTTTCTGGAAAGACGGTCTCCTTCTTTAATTTTTAATTTCCCTAAAACAAAAGCTCTTGAATAGTCTTTAGAACCAGATAATTCAATTTCCGAAATTAAGTATTTTTCTTCTTCAAAATTTATCTTTCCTCTTCTTTTTCTATTGATTTGTTTCAAAGAAAGTTCTTTAAAAATGGCACGAAACTTCTTTCCTTCCTCTATTCCTTTTTGTAAAATTTCTTCTTTTTTATCAAAACCCACAACATTGTATTCATAAATTTCTGGGTGAATATAGATATCTAACTTTTCTCTTTCGGCATCACTTTTACGGTACATTTGATAGCTAATAATCTGACTCATAATATCTAAAACAGAATTTAACTTTTCTTTCTGATACAAACGTCCTTCCACATCTACACCAATAATGATGTCCATTCCTTTAGCCCTCATAATACTAACAGGAAAATTATTTGCAACTCCCCCATCAACCAACAATTTATCATCCAATACAACAGGATTTAATAAAGTAGGAAAAGAACTACTTGCCCTTAAAGCTAAAGGTAAGGAGCCTTCTTCCAGCAAAACGGCCCCACCATTTTCTACATCTGTCGCAATACAAAAAAAAGGAATTGGCAGTTTTTTAAAATCAGTAACACCTTCCACTAAAGCCAACAATTCGAATAAAAAATTCAAAACGTTTTGTCCTTTAGAAACCGCTTTTGGCAGACCAACTATCCCTTTCTTAACCGGCAATGTAACAACTGTTTTCTCTCCAAATTCTTTCTCAAAAAAGGTTGCTGAGCTTCTCGGTAATTTATCTCTTAACAGCGCAACAAAATCTGTATCTGAAACTATTTTTTCTATCTGCACACCAGAATATCCCACAGCATATAAACCACCAATAATTGCGCCCATACTTGTTCCGCCAATATAATCTATCTGCAAACCCGCTTTGTCAATTTCCTTTAAAATACCCACATGAGCAAATCCTTTTGCACCACCACCACTTAAAACCAAACCAATTTTCGGCTGTTCCTTTTGACTATAAAAAACAATAGAGAAGAAGAATAAAAAGGTTGCTAAAAAATTTTTCATTTCTTTTTAGGATGATAATATTGATATATTTTAGTTGCTCTTGCGTTTCCAATAATTTCTTTTAAGTCCTCAAAAGAAGCTACTTTAACACGCTTTGCCGACTTAAATTTACGCAATAAAGTTGTAATAGTTTGCTGACCAACGTCAGGAATTTCTTCTAACTCAGATTTTATGGCACTTTTACTTCGTTTATTTCTGTGAAATTTAATCCCAAATCGGTGTGCTTCATTTCTTAAATATTGAGTAATCTTTAATGTTTCAGATTTTTTATCTAAATACAACGGGATAGAATCTCCTGGATAATAAATTTCTTCTAAGCGTTTTGCAATTCCAATAATAGCAATTTGACCTCTTAAACCTAAAATATCTAAACTTTTTAATGCGGATGACAATTGTCCTTTTCCTCCATCAACAATAATTAATTGTGGCAAAGGTGCATCTTCTGCTAACAAACGCTTGTATCTTCTATAGACAACTTCTTCCATGGAAGCAAAATCATCGGGACCATTAACCGTTTTTATATTGTAATGTCGGTAGTCTTTTTTACTCGGTTTTCCATCTTTAAAAACCACACATGCTGCTACAGGGTGGGTTCCTTGTATGTTAGAATTATCGAAACATTCTATATGTCTTGGCTCAACAGAAAGACGCAAATCTTTTTTCATTTGCGCCATAATTCTTTTTACGTGCCTATCGGGATCTACAATTTGTACTTGCTTAAACTGTTCTTGTCTGTAATATTTTGCATTTCTTTCAGAGAGTGCTACAATGCGTTTTTTATCACCTAATTTTGGAATGGTTACTTTTACATTTTCTCCCAAATCGACTTTAAAAGGCGCATAAATTTCTGGTGATTGAGAATCAAAGCGCTGTCTAATTTCAACAATAAAAAGTTCTAATAACTCTTTATCGGTTTCCTCTAATTTTTTCTTAATTTCTGTGGTATGAGATTGAATGATAGATCCATTAGAAATCTTTAAAAAATTTGCATAGCCATGGGTTTCATCGGAGATAATAGAAAACACATCAACATTATTTATCGCTGGATTTACAATAGTACTTTTAGACTGATAATTCCCTAGTAAATGAAGTTTATCTTTAATTTTCTGTGCTTCTTCAAACTCCATTTTTTGAGAAAAAACCAACATCATTTCTTCAAATTTATTCAGACTTTCTCTAAAGTTTCCTTTAATAATATTTCTAATTTCTACGATCGAATTATTATAATTCTCCTCTAATTCTAATCCCTCACAAGCACCTTTGCAATTTTTTAAATGATATTCTAAACAGACTTTATACTTGCCTTCATTTATGTTTTGAGCACTTAAATCATATTTACAAGTTCTTAAAGGGTATAATTCCTTGATGAGATCTAATAAAACCCGCACCGTTTTTACAGAAGTATAAGGACCAAAATATTCTGATCCGTCTTTGATGACGCGACGTGTCATAAAAACTCTAGGAAAACGTTCTTTTTTTATACAAATCCAAGGATAGGTTTTATCATCCTTTAGCAATACATTGTAACGTGGCTTGTATTTTTTTATGAGATTGTTCTCTAATAATAAAGCATCTGTTTCTGTATTAACTACAATATGTTTTATGTGTACAATTTTTTTTACTAAAACCTTTGTTTTGCCATTTTCGTGGGTTTTATTAAAATAAGAAGCCACCCTTTTTTTTAAATTTTTTGCCTTACCAACATAAATAACAACCTCTTCCTTATCAAAATATTGATAAACTCCAGGTTGATTTGGTAAGGTTTTTATTTGAAGTTCTAAAGATGTAGGCATTGAACGAAAATACACATTTTTGTCCTAAGAAAAAGAGTTCTAATCTTTAAAATTTGTAAAATAAAAGAATTGAGTAGGGGGCTGCAGTTTCTATCTTCACACCGAAGAAAACAAATTGATGTTCACTACTTTTTAAAACAACCTCCTTTTTTTTTAAAAAGAAAGAAAACTATGCTTTTAACGCTTCCTCCTCCTTTGGGAAAGCTTGTTTGCTGAAAATAAACAACAATGCAACTCCCACACTTATAAAAGCATCGGCAGGATTAAAAATGTATTGAAAAAAAGTAAAATTTCCCCCACCAACAAAGGGAATCCATGTTGGTAAAACTGCATTTTCAATAAAAGGGAAATAAAACATATCGACCACTTTTCCTTGAAATAATTCGCCATAGGGGTTGTCTGCAAAAAATGTTGCCACGCGATGGTTTGAAGCATCAAAAATAACACCATAGAAAACAGAATCTAAAATATTACCAATGGCACCAGAAATAATAAGTGAAATAGCAACGATTACACCACTATGAATTTTCTTTTTAAGATTTTGAAACAACCAATAAATCATTACTGGAACAGCGAACAATCGAAAGAACGTTAAAAAAAGTTTTCCTGTTTTTCCTCCAAACTCAAAACCCATTGCCATTCCATTATTTTCCACAAAATGGATTTTAAACCATTCTAAAACAACAACTTCTTCACCCAAAACAAAATGAGTTTTTACATAAATTTTGAGTACTTGATCTAAAGTAATTGCAATTAAAATAGTCGCAATTGCCAGGTTTCTTTTTGACATTCTTTTTTCATTTTGTGCTCACAAAAATAAGATTATTATTGTATTCATTGGATACTAAAATATTGTTAATTTTAGTTTTACCTTTTTCAGAACCGAGAGGAATCGATGTTTTGTTTATAAATGATGTAATTAACTTTCATTGAACAAAAAAAAGCTTCCGTAGAAGAAGCTTTTAGATTATGATCCGTTTTAAATTTATAATGAAATATAAATAAAATTATTGCTTCCGTTTTGCTTCTATACTTAACGTGGCATGAGGCACTAGTTTTAGACGCTCTTTTTGAATTAATTTACCTGTAACCCTGCAAATACCATAGACATTGTTTTCTATTCGCAAAAGTGCATTGTTAAGGTCTCTAATAAATTTCTCTTGACGTATCGCAAGCTGAACATTGGCTTCTTTATTCATTACTTCAGATCCTTCATCAAAAGATTTAAAGGAATGTGAAGTATCATCTGTCCCATTATTAGCACCATTTTTGAAAGCTGCTTTCAACAAAGCTAAATCCCCTTCTGCTCTGGCTATTTTTTTTTCAATAATTGCTTTGAACTCTTGTAAGTCTTCTTTTGAATATTTTAGTTTTACATCTGACATAAATCTTACATTTTTTCGATTAATATTTTACTTTTAATGGTATCAAACTCAATTTCTGTCCCATTTTTTAATTCATCAACAAAAACCAATGCTTCGGTTAATGTTTCACTCATGATATATTCTTTGTTATCAGTGATCGATTTCTGTAGGTTTTCAAAATTTAAAACCGTTAATTTTATTCTATCTGTTACTTCTAAACCAGTGTCTTTACGTGCATTTTGAATTCTATTCACCAATTCTCTAGCAACTCCTTCTTTACGCAAATCTTCAGTAATCTTAACATCTAAAGCGACTGTTAAAGAACCTTCATTGGCAACTAACCAACCTTCGATATCCTTTGATGATATTTCTACATCTGAGAGTTCTAAAGTAATATTTTTTCCATTAATGTCAAGAAGAATGTTTTTATTTTTCTCTATTTTGTTAATATCTTCTTGTGTAAACTGCTGAACTTTAGCAGCGATAAAACGCATCTCTTTTCCAAACTTAGGACCTAATGTTTTAAAATTAGGCTTAATTTGTTTAATTAAAATAGCCGAAGCATCTTCTAAAATCTGAATTTCTTTAATATTTACTTCGTTCTTAATTAAATTTGCAACTGCTAAAATTTCTTCCTTTTGTTGAACATTATCTACAGGAATCATTATTTTCTGAAGGGGTTGTCTCACCTTTATTTTCTCTTTTGCTCTTAGCGATAAAACTAAAGAAGAAATGGTTTGTGCATTTTCCATTTTTCGCTCTAGACTTTTGTCTACAAAGCTTTCATCATACACAGGAAAATTTGATAAATGAATACTTTCTGATGTTTCTTTACCCGTTACAGAATTTAAATCTTGGTACAATCTGTCCATAAAAAAGGGCGCAATTGGAGATGCTAATTTTGCAATCGTATTCATACAGGAGTACAACGTTTGATATGCAGAAATTTTATCTGTTTGATAATCTCCTTTCCAAAAACGTCTTCTACTTAAACGCACATACCAATTACTTAGGTAATCTTGCGTGAAATCAGATATAGCTCTTGCAGCCCTGGTAGGCTCGTATGCTTCATAGAAGTTGTCTACTTTATTGATTAAAGTGTGTAATTCTGATAAAATCCAACGATCTAATTCTGGTCTTTTTTCTAAAGCAATATCTACTTCTTGATAAGAAAATCCATCAATATTTGTGTATAAAGTAAAGAACGAATAAGTGTTATATAAAGTTCCAAAAAACTTACGTTTTACCTCTTCAATTCCCTCTAAATCGAATTTTAAATTGTCCCAAGGATTTGCATTTGCAATCATATACCAGCGCGTTGCATCTGCTCCATAGGTCGATAAAGTCGTAAAAGGGTCTGTTGCATTCCCTAAACGTTTCGACATTTTATGTCCCTTTTTATCTAAAACCAATCCGTTAGAAACCACATTTTTATAAGCTACTGAATCGAAAACCATTGTTGCAATTGCGTGCAATGTGTAAAACCAACCCCGTGTTTGATCTACTCCTTCAGCAATAAAATCTGCTGGAAAAGATTCGTTTCCATCAATTTTTTGTTTGTTTTCAAACGGATAATGCCATTGTGCATAAGGCATAGAACCGGAATCGAACCAAACATCAATTAAATCACTTTCACGCTTCATAGGTTGTCCAGTTGCGGATACTAACGTAATTTCATCAACAATGTTTTTATGTAAGTCTATTTTTGCATAGTTTTCTTCAGAATTGTTTCCAACTTCAAAATCTTCAAAAATATCTTTTGCCAAAACGCCAGCTAGAACAGCTTTTGACATCTCATTTTTTAATTCTTCAACAGAGCCAATACAAATTTCTTCTTTTCCATCTTCTGTTCTCCAAATTGGTAAGGGAATTCCCCAATAACGGGAACGAGATAAATTCCAATCATTTGCATTTGCCAACCAATTTCCAAAACGCCCAGTTCCTGTAGATTCAGGTTTCCAGTTGATCGTTTTGTTTAAGGAATGCATGCGCTCTTTTACATCAGTTACCTTGATAAACCAAGAATCTAATGGATAATATAAAATGGGCTTGTCTGTTCTCCAGCAATTAGGATAACTGTGCTTGTACTTCTCAACCTTAAAGGCTTTGTTTTCTGTTTTTAATTTAATAGCCAACTCAACATCCATAGATTTTTCAGGAGCTTCACCATCATTATAATATTCGTTCTTCACATATTTACCCGCAAACTCACCTATTTCTGGTCTAAACTTTCCTTGTAAATTTACTAATGGAACTAAATTGTCGTTTTCGTCTTTTACTAACATTGGTGGAATTGGAGGAATGGCTTGTTTTGCAACCAATGCATCATCTGCTCCAAAAGTAGGTGCCGTATGTACAATTCCTGTTCCATCTTCTGTGGTTACAAAATCTCCAGCAATAACTCTAAAAGCGTCTTGTGGATTGTCATTTGGTAGACAATAATCTAAAATTTGTTCGTATTTTATGTCAACTAAGTCTTTACCTAAACATGCTGCAAGAATTCTGTAGGGTATTTTTTTATCATTAGCATGGTAAGCATTTACTTCTTCTGTAGTTTTTACTTCAACAAATTTTTTGTCAAATTGTTTTCCAACTAATTTCTTAGCTAAAATCACTTTTATTGGTTCAAAGGTATATTGATTAAAAGTAGCAACTAAAACATACTCAATTTTTGGTCCAACTGTCAATGCAGTATTACTCGGTAAGGTCCAAGGAGTGGTGGTCCAAGCAATAAAATAAATAGACCCTTTATTTTGTAAAAAGTTTGGAAGTGAGTTTTCAACTGCTTTAAATTGCGCAACAATTGTCGTATCCGTAACGTCTTGGTAAGTTCCGGGCTGATTTAATTCATGAGAACTTAAACCCGTTCCTGCCTTTGGAGAATAGGGCTGAATTGTATAGCCTTTATAAATTAATTTTTTGTTATAAATCTGCTTTAACAACCACCAAACAGATTCCATATATTTTGGTTCGTAAGTGATATACGGATCTTTCATGTCTACCCAATACCCCATTTTTTGGGTTAGATTGTTCCAAACATCTGTATATTTCATTACCGCTTTTCTACAAGCTGCATTATAATCTTCAACAGAAATTTTCTGACCAATATCTTCTTTAGTAATTCCTAATTCCTTCTCAACACCTAATTCTATTGGTAAACCATGCGTATCCCATCCCGCTTTTCTTTTTACCTGAAAGCCTTTCATTGTTTTATAACGTGGAAAAATATCCTTAATAGCTCTTGCTAAAACATGGTGTACACCTGGCAAACCGTTTGCTGAGGGGGGACCTTCAAAAAACACAAAAGGGGTTGCATTTTCTCTGGAAGTCACACTCTTTTCAAAGATGTTATTTTCTTGCCAATAGTCACCAATTTCTGCTGCTACTTTTGGTAAGTCAAGTCCTTTATATTCAGGAAATTTCGCTTTCATTTTCTGTAATTTCTAATAAGATTGCGAAATTAAGGATTTTCTTGTAATTTTTTATGTTCAAAGTTTAAAATTAAAAATTACAGCTAAGGAATACTTGTAATTAAAAGAAACGTTTTATTTGCCAACAGGAAGAAAATGTTGAATGCAAGTTTTCGGTATCAGAATGAAAAGTAAAAAAATACTATTTTTATTTTACAAACCTCTTTCTTTTTTTATCTTTTCGTAAGCAGTTTGAATATTTTGAAATTTCTCATTTGCTCCTTTTAAATGTTCTTCTCCTAAACCCTGTAATTTATCTGGGTGGTATTTTTTCACCATTTTCCTATAAGCCCTTTTTAGTTCAGTATTTGAAGCCGTTTTTACTATTTCTAATATCTTATATGCATTTTCTGAAGCATCATAAAACATCGCTTTAATCGACTCGAAATCTCGTTGATTGATATATAAATAGCCTGCTATTTTTTTAATTTCATCCACTTCGGATATGGCTACGTGAGCATCTGATTTTGCAATACCAAACAAAAAATGAAGCAATTGTAAGCGAGAAGCGTGTGGCATATTCTGTCGTATCTGAATACAAACCTGACGCGCAGAAACTTGTTTTTTTATAATTCCACTAAAAAGCTTAAAAGCATTATTAGCTCTTTGTTTTCCATACATATTCACAAATTGAATACGAACATAATCCAACTCACGTTGATCTATTTTTCCATCTGATTTGATAACAATGGAAGCCAAAACAAGTAAACTGATTTCAAAATCTCCAGACTGGGTATTTACAGAACCACTTCCGTCTTTTATATTTTTTTGATACGCTCTTCTCTCCTTTTTCAGATCCTCATCAGAAAAACCATCAACCAAGCTACCAATTGCAAAACCTATTGCTGCGCCGATTGGTCCCCCAAAGGTAAACCCTAAACCCGCTCCTAACCATTTTGTAAAACTTGCCATATTCTTATTTTAATAAGCCGTAAAGTTACAAAGTAATTTAATAGAAAATTTAAATACCAAGGTATTACTAGAAGGTTGGAAACATTTTTTTTGAGCGTACCCAATTTCTGGGAAGGAAGCAAGTACCTCTTAGCAAATTCAATCAGAACGCTAAGCTTAAAAAAAACAGCAAAGTGAAATAGCCTCTTTATTTTAGAAATAGACACGCCAAAAAACAGAAAATTATTCTTATATTTGTAGCTTAAATCTATTAGAATTATGTATCCAGAAGAATTAGTAAAACCAATGCGTGATGAATTAATTAACGCAGGTTTTGAAGCATTATATACAAGTGAAGACGTTGACAACGCATTGTCTAAAAAAGGAA
>CATITK010000142.1 GCA_949545755.1 Polaribacter sejongensis
TTAACTTTTAGAATGTAATATCCTGTAGGTAATTTAGATATATTCAATCTATTACTATTGTAAGAAGTAAAATGGGTTAAATCTTGACCTAAAACAGTATAAATTTTTATGTCTTCTTCTCTTAAGTTATTTACTTTAATTTCTATTATTTCAGATGCTGGATTTGGATAAATTAAAATCTTTTCTAACTCTACATTGTCTGTGCTTAGATTTGTACCTTGAAAAGGATATAATTCGAAATTTTGCAAGTCAAAATAGCTCAATCTGTTTGGTATGGTTTGAGTTATATTGTTAAAGTCTATTGTTGATATATCATTTTGGCGATATCGTACCATCAACCACGGTAAAAAACTTTCAGCAATATCTTCTCTTGTCGGATTATCTTGTGCATAAGTAGAGATAAATTCATTATCCGCATTTTGAGCATTTAACCAACCTGTTGAAGCTGAATGTGCAGCATCAAGAGAGGTATGGCTTGCCTCATGTACTAATGTTTCTTCGAGGATTCCACTATTCTCATAATTAATAGTTTGACCTGTATGAATCAAAATAGAGTTATTTCCACCACCAAAGGGCTCAACACCTTGATGAACCCATATTTCATTAACATCTTCTCTTAGGGTTTTTGGTAGTTGACCTATAAGAAATGCATACTTTTCAGCTTCAATTGTTGCATTTGCAACTGAGCCAAATTCGGGATTTATTTGAGCTATGCTTGTAAGACCATCATCCCAAATTACATCAAATAAATATGCATTAACAGTTACCCAGTTATTAACTCTTCGGTCAAACATTGTAACCATACTCTGACCACTATAGGTCGTGCTTTGAATTGAAGAAGGGTCAGAAGAAGTAATAATGTCTGGGTCTATAAAAATAGTTCCAGAGTAAGGTGCTTGTGCATTTGATAAAGTAGAAATTATCATAAAAAATAATAGTAATGTCTGTTTCATAATTTTTGATTTTAATATTTGCTAACAACTGTATAAACGCTATTGTTGATATATCGCTTATATCTTTTGTTCATTAAAGGTATTATTATTTAACAAGTTATTCAAAGGATTTTTTATTTTTTTATTATTAATATGAATTGTTTTTGTGTATATTTCGGTTGTTTTTGGAGAGTTATGTCCCAGCATATTTTGTAAATATCTTAAATTTATATTATCCTCTATACAATGCGTAGCAAAGGAATGCCGAAGGGTATGCACTGTTGACCAAGGATTGGAATTGGTCGCTTCCACGGCCTTTCTAAAAATAGCACGTATGCTTGCCCTACTATATTTGCCACCTGTTTGCCCTTCAAACAACCAATAAGAAGTTTTTTCTTTCTTATAATACAGCCGTAATAATGCCACCAAATGATCAGACAAAATAGTTTTTCTATCTTTTTTCCCCTTGCTATCCTTTATAAACAAGTAGCCTTCTTTAGAGTGAATGTCTACAATTCTTAAATTGATCACTTCCGATATGCGGAGTCCAGCACTATAAATAGTCCATAAAATAGCTTTGTGTTTTATGTTTGTAGGGTGTTGTATTATTTTCAATACCTCTTCTTTGTGTAACACATTGGGTATGCTAAGCGTTTTTTTAGGACGTTGTATGTCATAATATTCTCTAGGCTTTCCCAGTGCGTGTTCATAATATGCTTTAATTGCATTAATAAGTTGATTTTGATAACTTTCACTAATTTTATTTTTTTTAATTAATTCATACACAAAACCTTCAATTTCTTCTTTGGTAATTTCCGCAAGGTCTCTATGTACAAATTTGGTTAAAAAAACAGTAAACATATTCTTATAGGTACGGATACTAGAATCGCTGTACTTCTTTAAAACTAACGATTTTTCTAACCTAAAAAGCTCATCGATTGCGTAGGGGGTAAGGGGCCTCTTTTCAATAGGAGTAGGAGTTACTTCATTTACGATCGTATAGTTTTTTCCAAATAGTTTTTTTAACAATGCAAGATTTTCTTGCGTATACATAATAGACCATAATTTTTGATTGGGATGCCAATAAGTAGTGTTCACTTTCTTAAAAACGTAGCGGAGTTCCTTTAATTCATAGGGAATAAAAATCTTTATGCGTTTCGCATTCTTTAAAGGTTGATAAATAATTGGAATCGTGTTCATAGCATTCTAATTAATGATTCAAAAATAGCAGAAAATGGATAGCAGAAAACGATACTATAATAATAGTCATCTATTAACCGTTAAAAACGAATAAAGCGAAAACATAATAAATACCTACATTTGTAAAGTATATGAAATGTAAAATTTGCAATAAACAAGTAAAAGGACGAAGCGATAAAAAGTTTTGTTCGCAGCGTTGTAAAAATTATTACCACGTTAATTTACGAAAAGTAACCGCCATTGCCGTCAAAGAGATTGATATCATTTTGCATAGAAATCGATCAATATTATTAGAAGTCTTAGGAAAAAACCTGTTGCAGAAAAAAATACCGCGAATACGATTAGAAAAAAAGAAATTTAATTTTAAATACAACACACATTGGCATGTTAACAGTAAAAATAAAACCCTTTTTTGGGTCTATGATTTTGGTTGGATGTCTTTTTCGGATGATGAAATATTGATCGTTAGAAAAAGAAATATTTCTTAAAACTAACAACCAAGCAAATTGAAATTATTGCTTAGTTTTAAATTGTTTTCAATACCTTTTCTTTCATTTCAACTTCAATATTAAAAAAGTAGAATCTCCTTTCAAAAACAGTTTCAATTTTCTAAAAAAGGCGTTGATCAATCAACCAAACTCGCTGTTGGAGAAAACAACAATTCCGTTGGGTTGTCAAGGTCATATAAATATTGATAGCCTTTGGACTCCTTCTCACAAAAAGGGGCTAAAAGTTGAATCATATTTATAAAACTTGCCAAAGTTAAAACGCAAAAAAAAGTTTGGTTGTCTTTTGTTAAGATGCCTTCATCGGACCGAAACAAACCGAAAATTAAATTACAATTCCGAGGCGTTATAAAAGGCACTTCAGCCAGGTCCAATTTTTGTTTTTTATCAATAATAGTCTCTTTTAAGAGATCTCTAAACAGCATTGCTTCTGCTTTGTTAAAGTTGTAAAGGCGAACCATGTTTTCATCATAACCATTTACATTTTCAATATAATCTAACTCCATTTTGTGTTCAATAATTAAGGTCTTCGAATAAAGAGAAAACTTATTTTTTAGGCTGTATTTTTAATCCACCACTTTTAAATAATTCATAAGCTGACTGATAATAAGAGATGGTTTCTTTTAAGAGAATTGTATCAGTTTGGGTTTCAGTCAGTTTATTTTCTATCTTATTCCATTGATAAGTAGCGTGTTGTTTTTGGGTTTCTAAAATTAATAATTTATTTGGTTTTAGAAGCCCCACCTTTCTATGATTTCCAATAAAAGCACGTTCGTCTTTCGGGGTCATTTTAGAAATATCTTTTCCAAAAAAAGGGGTATGGTAACTCCAATTCAAGTAACCAAAAAGAGTTGGAAAAATATCAATTTGAGAAGACAATTTATTGATTTCTTTCGGTTTTTGATTTTTTAAATTAAAAATATAAGCAGGAATGTGATGATTTTGAACATTCAATTCGGTTCTACCAGCACTGTATGCACAATGATCAGACATCACAACGAATACCGTGTTTTTAAACCAAGGTCTATTTTTTGCTTTCTCAAAAAACTGTTGAAATGTTTTATCCAAATATTTTACGGCATTTTCTCTATTTTTCTTATTGGATTCTATGATTCCTTTTGGAAATGAATAGGGAGGATGATTTGAGCTTGTCATCACAAAATTAAAAAAGGGTTGTTTGTTTTTGTGTTGTGCATCAGCCACTTTTAAAAGTTTTTTAAAAAGATCGCCATCACAGACTGCCCAAGCATTTTCAAAAGTCACTTCGTCGTCTTCTATTCGCATTCTTTTTGTAGGGATGTCGGCTTTCAATCTGTGCGCTTTTTTTCTATCAACAATATCAAATCCATTGGTGCTAAAATAGTTTGTCATATTATCAAAATGTCCGTCTCCTCCATAAATAAAAGTTCTTGTATACCCTTTTTGCCTAAATATTTCGCCTATCGTAAATAGATTCTCGTTGTTTTCTCTTTTTACAATACTTCTCCCAGGAGTTGGAGGTATAGACAAACTGACGCCTTCCATACCTCTAATAGTTCTCGTTCCAGTGGCATATAAATTGGTAAAAAAAACAGCTTCTTTTGCTAAAGAATCTAACGCTGGAGTCCAATTTTGAGTGTTGCCAAAACGTTCCATAAAGCGGGCATTCAAACTCTCTAACCCAATAAAAATTACATTTGGCTTTGCTTCTTCTCCATTATTTAAAGTATATCGGTTAATGTCTTTTTTAAGAGTCGTTAGCCGATCGTTTTTGGCAACAATATGATGTCTTAAAATAGCATAATTTTCAGTTGAATTGATTGTTGGATAAAACTCATTGAAGTTCAATTCATTACTCTTGTATGCTGCAAAAAAAGAATACAAACCAGATTTAGCCAATTCATTTTCGTTGACATTCTTAAAAACTTCTGCTTGAATGTTTTTTATATTAAAATGAAATAAAAGCAAAACAGCAACGATCATTCCTGATGGAATTAGCTTTGTTTTAAATGAATCTAAACTTTCAAAAGTTTGCGTATAAGCGCCTTTTATTTTAGCTATTCGAATGGATATAATAAGTAGAATAACAATCACTCCAATCAATAATGGCAATGGAAATGTTTGATGAATATTTTCTATAACTTCATAGGTATATAATAAATAATCCACCGCAATAAAATTAAATCTACGCTGGTATTCTTGCCAAAAAGGAACCTCAGCCAAAAATGAAAAAATACAGATAAAAAGAAATAATCCATAGGTAAACTTGGTCGTAATTTGATCTACTTTACTCCCATGAAATTTAACAGGAATCAATAATAAATAAAGGGCATAAAGTGTTAAAGGGTATGATAATGTACCGATATCATAGCAGAGACCTATGCCAAAAACTTTAAGGATGTTTGGTATAGAAAAATCGATGAATTTTATTGATAAAATATACAAACAGAGCCTTACTAAAAAAGCAAACACTAGAAAGGTAATTGAGAATGTTTTTAGTAAGCTAAATCGTTTTGGTGATTTTATTGTGATCATTCTTTTTTATTTAATGTGCTTCCAACCAATTCTCTCCAATCCCTATTTCTACATCCAAAGGAACACGCATTTTAAAAGCATTTTCCATTTCGTATTTTATGATGGGTTTGATGGTTTCTACCTCGTCTTTATGGGCATCAAAAACCAATTCATCATGCACTTGCAATAACATTTTCGATTTGAAACCTTCTTTCTTAAAACGGTTGTGAATATGAATCATTGCTAGTTTTATAATGTCTGCAGCAGAACCTTGAATGGGGGCATTTACAGCATTCCTTTCGGCGCCGTTTCTTACCATTGCATTTCTAGAATTGATATCTTTTAAATAGCGACGCCTGTTTAAAACCGTTTCGACATATCCATGATCTCTAGCAAAATCTACTTGCGCAGACATATAGGCTTTTAATTTTGGATACGTTTCATAATACGTTTCAATCAATTCTTTGGCTTCACTTCTGCTTAAATCAGTTTGATTGCTCAATCCAAAAGCAGAAACACCATAAATAATTCCAAAATTGACTGTTTTTGCATTACTTCGTTGCTCCCGAGTTACTTCCTCTATAGGAACATTAAACACCCTTGCAGCCGTGGAGGCATGAATGTCTTCCCCGTTCTTAAATGCATTCATCATTGTTTCTTCTTCGCTCAAAGCCGCAATAATTCGCAATTCTATTTGGCTATAATCTGCCGCCAATAAAACATGATTTTTATCCCTTGGAACAAATGCTTTTCGAACCTCTCGTCCTCTAGCAGTTCGGATTGGAATGTTCTGTAAATTAGGGTTGTTAGAGCTCAGTCTTCCTGTTGCAGCAACCGCTTGCATATATTGGGTATGAATTCTTCCTGTTTTTGGATTTACTTCATTTGGTAGCGCGTCTACATAGGTGCTGAGTAATTTTTTGTACTGACGATATTCTTGAATATCTTGAATGATTTTATGTTCTTTTGATAGGTAAGATAAAATGTCTTCTCCAGTGGCATATTGTCCCGTTTTTGTCTTTTTCGGTTTTTTAACCAATGCCATTTTTTCAAACAGCACAATGCCCAGTTGTTTTGGGGAAGCAATATTAAATTCTTCTCCTACTTGTTCGTAAATACTTTTTTCTAATCGGCTGATATCATCGGTTAACGCAACAGATAATTTTTTCAAAAAATCGGTATTTACATTAATCCCTTCAATTTCCATGGCGGTTAAAACAGCGACCAAAGGAGTTTCTATATCTTTAAAAAGACGGGTAACATTTCCGCTTTCTAATTCTTTGGTAAAATGTTCTTTTAATTGAAACGTAATATCTGCATCTTCTACAGCATATGCTGTTTGATCTGCAATGGGAACAGCTCGCATAGAAAGTTGATTCTTCCCTTTTTTACCAAGTAACTCAGTAATAGCAACTGGTTGATAATTCAAATACGTTTCTGCCAAAATATCCATACCATGACGCATATCTGCATTAATTAAATAATGCGCAATCATGGTGTCAAACAAGTTTCCTTTTACAGGCATATTATAGTTTGATAAGACCTTGATGTCGTATTTCAAATTATGACCTATTTTTTCAATTTCACTTTCAAAAAAGGGTCTAAATTCTTCTAAAATGGCCTTCGTTTCTTCCTGGTCTTCTGGGAAGGAAACATAATATCCTTTCCCAACTTCATATGAAAAAGAAATGCCGATCAATGCGACTTCCAATGCTTTTAAACCAGTCGTTTCAGTATCAAAACAAACCGCCGTTTGTTGCAGTAACTTTTGTAAGAATAATTTTCTTGATAAAGGCGTGTCGATGTGTTGATAAAAATGGCGGGTATTTTTAATGTTTTTAAATCCGGAAGCGGTTGCTTCTTCAGAAATACTCCCTGTTCCTGGAGCAGCAAACAAATCAAATTGTCCTTCAGGTATTGCAGCTGCTTTTTTTGGACTTCCAGTTGGTTTTTCTTGCGAAGTATTTGTTGCTCCATTTGTTTTCGCTGCATTTTCATCAGTAAACGTTCGTAAGAAATTGGTCAATAAATTTCGAAATTCTAGATCGTTAAAAATGGTGGTTACCTTTTCAATATCTGGTTGGTCTAAGGTAAAATCACCTGCATTAAAAGTGACTGGAACGTCCAACATGATTGTTGCTAACTGCTTAGAAAGTAGACCTAATTCTTTTGCTCCTTCAATTTTCTCTTTCATTTTCCCTTTTAGCTCATGCGTATTGGCTAATAAGTTTTCCATTGAACCGTAGGTGGCTAGGAATTTTTTTGCAGTTTTTTCTCCAACACCAGGTAGCCCTGGGATATTATCTGCAGAATCGCCCATCATCCCCAGAAAATCAATGACTTGTATTGGGTCTTTTACACCAAACTTTTCTTGGATTTCTGGGATTCCCCAAATATCATAACCCCCTCCAAAACGGGGTTTGTACATAAAAATATTTTCGGAAACTAACTGTGCAAAATCTTTGTCAGGGGTTACCATAAAAGTTTTGTAGCCTTCTTTTTCTGCCTGTTTTGCTAGTGTGCCAATAACATCATCAGCCTCAAAACCAGTTTTTACCATAATAGGGATGTGCATGGCTTTCAAAATCTCTTGAATGTAGGGCACTGCCAATTTAATCGCTTCGGGAGTAGCATCTCTGTTGGCTTTGTAAGCTTCAAACATTTCTACCCTGTCAACACTTCCGCCTTTGTCAAAACACACGGCTAAATGATCAGGTCTTTCCCGTTTTATGACATCCAATAATGAGTTCATAAAACCCATAATTGCTGAGGTATCTAACCCCTTAGAGTTGATTCTTGGGTTTTTTATAAAAGCGTAATATCCACGAAAAATTAATGCATAAGCATCCACTAAAAAAAGTCTTTTTTGATCTAACATTTTATCTATTTATTCGTTTAAAATAAGGATAACTTTATCCTCTAAAAACACTCTTTTTAGAGATTGGAGAAAGGTACAAAACTTTAACATCCTAATAAAATTCAATCGATATTTAAACAACTATCTTTGTAAAGATTTTAAAATTTCATTATGCCACGTTGGGTTTTTCCATTACTTATTTTAGCATTTATAATTGTGCTTGTAGAATTATATACATTTCAAGCATTTAAAACAGTTTCAAAAAGTAAAATGGTGCGCTTTTCCTTTTTATTTGTAAGCATTGCAGTGTATGTTAATTTTTTTATTACCGTATTTACCTATTCTAGAAGTGATGGACAAACGCCTCAATTTCAAATGGCAATGGGTTTGTTGCTCACCATTTCTATTCCTAAATTAATCGTTATAATGCTCCTTTTTGGTGAAGATGTGTACCGATGGATTTTAAAATTAATCACTGCTATTTCAAACGGAGAAACAAAATCATTGGTCGGAAGAAGAAAATTTATTTCTCAAATTGCGTTAGGGTTGGCAACCATCCCTTTTGCCGCTTTTATTTATGGGATTATTCAAGGAAAATACAATTATAAAGTTTTAAAATATCAGTTAAGTTTTAAAGATTTGCCAGACGCTTTTGATGGGTATACGATTACGCAAATTTCTGACATTCATTCGGGAAGTTTTACCAACAAAGAGAAAATACAATACGGAGTCGATTTAATCAACGAACAAAAATCGGATCTCCTCGTTTTTACAGGTGATATTGTAAATAATAAAGCCGACGAAATGGACGATTGGATTGAAATGTTTTCTCATTTAAAGGCCAAAGAAGGGAAATTTTCAATTCTTGGAAATCATGATTATGGAGATTATATGGATTGGAAAAATCCGCAAGATAAAAAGGATAATTTTCAAGCGGTAAAAGAAATTCATAAAAAAATAGGTTTCGATTTACTGTTAGATGAGCACCGATATTTAGAAAAAGACGGACAAAAAATAGCCCTTTTAGGTGTCGAAAATTGGGGAAAAGGATTCAATCAGGCTGGAGATTTAGAAAAAGCTGCGGCAAACATTCAAAAAGAAGATTTTAAAATTTTAATGACCCATGATCCAAGTCATTGGGAATACAAAGTAAAAACAGCCGATTTCAATTACCATTTAACATTAAGTGGGCATACTCATGGATTGCAAATGGGTATAGAAATTCCTGGTTGGTTTAAGTGGAGCCCTTCAAAATATGTCTACAAACAATGGGCAGGATTGTATGAAGAATTTGGAAGGTACATAAACGTGAATCGTGGTTTTGGGTATCATGCATTTCCTGGTCGTGTAGGGATTTGGCCAGAAATAACAGTGATTGAATTGAAAAAAGCCTGATAAGCAACCTGTTTAAAATACTTTTATTTATCTTTGTTAGCTAATCAATAACATTTTTTCCACAATTTTCCCCCATAAACTTTATACTATGGCAAAATTTGGTGACTTAATTAATGTACAAAGACCTGTTCTAATCGATTTTTATTCCGATTGGAATGCTACTGAAAACAACATAGATATCTTAAGAGATGTTGCAGCAGCTTTGGGAGAAAGTGCCAAAGTAATCAAGATAGATATAAAAAAGAATGAAATGTTAGCAGATGCTTTACGTGTAAAGGGAAATCCTACTTTTATGATTTATAAAGATGGTGAAATGAAATGGCGCCAAACAGGATTTAAAGATGCTGATACCTTGATTGATTTGCTGCAAAAATACATTTAGCTTCGTACCAATTTTTATATAGCCTTAAAAAACACCCCGTATATTTTGAGAAAATTCTCATGACAACACGTGGCATTTTTTAAAAAATAGGTTTTGATTGAAACCTAATCTTCTTCTGGAATAAGATAATCAAACAACTTTACAATGTATATAAATTCCTCTTCTAAACTCTCTAAATAATCTTTATCAACGTCTCCTTCTTCAGCTTGACTAATAATATTTCGGTACATGTATAAGTTCGTGTCGATATCATCAAAAACAAGATCAGTGTCATTTTTAGAAAAGGTGCTTAGCCACACTAGTTTTTCTTTAAATAAATTGATAAGTGTTCTAGACGTTTTTCTTGCTTTTGGGGTGTCTTTTAAACGGTAATATGCTTCAGGGTACCCTAAAGACAAACTGTAGTGGTCAAAGTCTTTAATTGACATCTTTTCCAAAGACAAATCTAAAACTTCCAAAGCTTTCGCAGTATCTCCTTTTTTAGCAAAAGCTTCAGACAACCGCAACAAAGCATTACGCATAGAAATTGAATTTCTTTTCGTTTGTTCGTCCAAATAAATTTTACCGTCATTGATGTTTCTCCAATTCCATTTCTGAATATTAGCATACATTTTTTCGGGATCAATTCTTCCCATATCAAACAAACTCTTTTTACCAATTGTTGTTTTAATAGGTACTAATTTATAGGCCAAACCATCTAACTGTAAATAGTCCTTTAACCAAATATATTCTTCATCTGCATTTGCACCACCAGTAAAATATATAGGTCTTTCCCAATTATTATTGGCAAGAAGATCTAACATTAAAATTCTATTTTTAAATAAGGCCCTATCGTCAATTTCGATATCAATGTAAGGAACAATTTTGTCGGCATCTTTGAGCGCTACAATTCCGTTTTCTAATACCTTTTGTTTGTTTACTGGAATTCGAATTTTATTGGTTGGATAAAACTTTTCTTTTATATCATTTTCTGTTTCGATATAGGTAGCATCACTTTCCGAAGCAATCCAACGCATTAAGTTTTTAATGGTCATTACAGAATCTTTAAATCGCGGATGGTCTATTGAATAAGCAACATCTAGCGTACCGTATTTGTATTGATCGTGTTTTAATTGCGATGGAATAGGAGGCGCGTCATACGTGGCGCGTTTCATTTGATCGATGTACCAGTCGGTTGCGAAAAGGGAGGTATTTACCAACTTAATATCGGTTCTAATTCCTTCAACTTCTTGCATGTACCAGAGCGGAAAGGTATCATTATCGCCAATGGTAAACATGATTGCATTTTTATCACAACTTTCTAAGTAAGCTTGCGCATTTAAATGGGTTGTGTATCTGTTGGATCGATCATGATCATCCCAGTTTTGCGAGGCCATCAAAGTAGGTACTGCTATAAGTGAGACAATAGAAACAGCAAATGCGACGGTTTTTTTATTGGCAAAACTCTTTAAATATTCATACAATGCGAGTACTCCAAGGCCAATCCAAATGGCAAAAATGTAAAAACTTCCTACAATTGCGTAATCACGTTCTCTGGGCTCAAAAGGTTTTGGATTTGTATAAAAGATGATGGCAAAGCCTGTAAAAGCAAAGAATATAAATAGTGTAAAGAAGTTTTCTTTGTCCCATTTTATTTGAAATAGCAAACCAATGATTCCTAAAATTAAGGGTAAAAAGTAGTATTTATTTCTTCCTTTATTTTCTGATACTTGTGCTGGAAGATTTTTTTGAGAGCCCAATCTTACTTCATCCACAAAAGGAATTCCACTAATCCAATTCCCATCAAAAAGATCCAAACGTCCTTGAACATCATTTTGTCTTCCAACAAAATTCCACATAAAATAACGCCCATACATATAGCCAAATTGATAACTCATCATGAAGCGTATGTTTTCTGAAAAGGTAGGTCTTCGTTTGCTTTTTTGGGGAATTCCAGCAATCGATTTGTACATTTTTTCGGAAGCAGGATTTACCATCCTTGGTATAAATCCTTTGTGTTTGTCAGACCAATTTGGCATGACGTTTTTGTAGTTATTTACAATTTCATACTTGCCATTCCTTTTCTCATACTTTGGCTTATCATCTTTATAAGGGTTGCTAGCGTCTTGTTCTCTTTCAAAAGAATTAGAATAATATGTATCATAGAAAACATTGGCATCTCCATATTGTTCACGTTCATAGTAGGCCAATAATTCACGCGCACTTGAAGGATCGTTTTCATTAATTGTGGTGTTTGCATTGGCTCTAATTGGTAACATCATCCAAGATGAAAAACCAATCATGATAAATAGTACAGAGAGAATTAAAGTGTTTGCATTTACATTATTCTTTTTGCGCGTAAAATTTAGTCCGAAGTAAAATAAAGCGACCAAGATAAGTGCAGCAATAATACTTCCAGAATTATAAGGCATTCCTATAGAATTGATGAAAAATAATTCTGAAGCACTAAAGAATTTTAATGTAAAAGGAAATAAAAATTTAAAGACAAACATTAAAATCACAACAGAGATTATAGTAGCAATTGCTGTTGTCTTGAGATTGATTTCTTTATAGGTTTTAAAGAAATACAAGAGTACAATTGCAGGAATAACCAATAAGGATAATATATGCACTCCAAATGATAAACCGACCACAAAACTAATTAAAATCAACCATTTGTTTCCTCTAGGAGTCTGTATTTCACTTTCCCATTTTAACCCAAGCCAAAATAACAACGCCATTAAAAATGAGGACATTGCATATACTTCTCCTTCCACAGCGCTAAACCAAAAACTATCAGAAAAGGTGTAAGAGAGAGCTCCTACAATACTACTTCCTAAAATTGCAATGTATTTTCCTTCAGAAATTTCACCGCTTTTTAAGGCGAGTTTTTTGGCCAAATTAGTAATGGTCCAAAACATAAATAAAATGGTAAATGCACTTGCTAAAGCCGACATAAAGTTGACCATTTTAGCAATTTGATCAACGCTAGAGGTAAACATTGCAAAAAAAGCACCCAACATTTGAAACAAAGGCGCTCCTGGAGGATGCCCAATCTCTAATTTAACAGAGGTGGAAATATATTCTCCACAATCCCAAGCACTCACTGTGGGTTCTAAGGTTAAAGAATAGGTTATTAAAGCAATGGCAAATGTAGCCCATCCTAAGATGATGTTCCATTTTTTAAAGTTTGCTGATGTCATAGTTGTTTCCTTATGTATGGCGAATTTACTAATAAATATGAATAA
>CATITK010000143.1 GCA_949545755.1 Polaribacter sejongensis
AAATAGTAAAGTTTTAAGCAGTCGAAAATTTCTCAAATAAATAACTCTTTTTTTTTCAAAATACGAGCTACTGGTCTCAAATTATAGCTGCATTTTCCAAATAATTTTTTTAGTTTATAGTTTTTTTTTGTAGGTTTATAAAAAAAAACATGAAAAAAATTTATTTATTTACCGTTGTATTTTTGTTAGTAGTATCTTGTAATAAAGACAAGTTAAATATTGAAGCTCCTTCAGATGATGTGAATTCAGCAGAACAAGTTGCATTAAACCCAGATGATGTGTCTGGCGGTATTCTTATTGAAAATGCAATTAATAAAACGGGTAATGCTCCATCACCTTCAGGAACAATAGCCTTTAATTTAGATGAAACAACAGAGTCTGCTTTTCAAAAAAATGGTTTTGATATTACATTTAATGCACCAGATAATTATGCAGGTGCCTATATTCAATTAGAATATGAAGATGGTACAATGGCAAAAGATTATTGGGATGCTCCTAAAGTTGTCAATGTATTTTCAAAATCTGCAAATACTAAAAACAAAGGTGTTTTTATTCAAAAAAGGAACAAATTAAACCAAGATCAAGAAATTCTTATTGATATAGATTTTGAAGATTCTGTTCCTGCGGGCACTTTTTGTTATTTTATATGTATTTATGATACCAATGGTAATATTAGCCAACCTACAGAAGTTTGTGTAGAAGTAGAATCTTGGGGTGGTAATTCTAATATAGTTGGAACTTGGAACTTTGTTAAAGAAGTGGATAATGATGAAACGATAACTGTTGGTACTATGGACTGTGAAGATTCTACTGTATATTGTAATAATAATACAAACTTAGTTGTCGAAAATGCTTATTGTTGGACCATTGCATCAATACCGTTGACTTTTAATGAAGACGGAACATATTCTTACACCAGTAATGCAAAGAGTAGAGACATAGATTACCAATTATCACAAGAAAATTGTGAAGCTTTTTTTGAAGAAGAAAAAGAAGACAAATATTTTTCTAAAGGAAAATGGGCTTATGATGAAGAAGAAGAGATATTAACATTGGTTGAATTTGAATATACAGAAACTTATAATGATATGACAGAAAGTGTTACTCGAGAAAATGGAGAGCTTTTATATAATGGTAAAACTTCGGTGTCTTCTAACGATCTAATTATAAGTTTAGATGGAGAATTAGATGGAGATGGTACTGTTTATGAGTATAAGATTTATTTTGGTAAATAGTTCTTTAACTTATTTTTTCAGTATTAGTACTTAAACAAACAATCTCCATCTTTTAAGATGGAGATTGTTTGTTTAGTTTAAGAAATCTTTAAAATTGCTCTCTTCCAGAAAAGTGGAAATTACCTTCAATAAGTGCATTTTCATCAGAATCAGAACCGTGTACTGCATTTTCACCCATTGAAGTTGCATATAATTTTCTAAGGGTTCCTTCTGCAGCATCTGCAGGGTTTGTAGCACCAATTAAAGCTCTAAAATCTTCTACAGCATTTTCTTTTTCTAAAATTGCAGCGACAATTGGGCCTCGAGTCATGAATTCTACTAATTCTCCAAAGAAAGGACGCTCATTATGGACTGCATAAAAAGTTTCTGCATCCGATTTTGTCATTTGAGTTTT
This sequence comes from Polaribacter sejongensis, assembly GCA_949545755.1. Lineage (GTDB taxonomy): Bacteria > Bacteroidota > Bacteroidia > Flavobacteriales > Flavobacteriaceae > Polaribacter > Polaribacter sejongensis_A. The sequence goes on from CATITK010000143.1 coordinate 1,630, forward strand.
CTTTACAGCTACAATTCTAAATCCTGCAGCATTTATCTTCTCTAGTATAGCACCAATGTGTCCGTTTTCTACAGCATCCGGTTTTAGCATTGTAAATGTTCTATTCATTGCCATTATATCAACTTTTAATTATTTATTTTAATTTTAATTTAATGAACACAAATTGTTAAGTGTTTCATAAATATGGAGCAAAATTACACAATTTTTTTAATTAAATTGTATCTTCGCAGCTTATGATTTTAAAAGGATTTGAAGCATTAAAGGGCTATCTTGAAAAACCAAGAAATATTGTAATCATTGGACATCGAAATCCAGATGGAGATGCTATGGGGTCTACATTGGCTTTAAAACATTACTTAGATAAAAAAGGACACAAGGCTACAGTTGTAGTGCCTAATGAATATCCAGATTTTCTACATTGGCTACCAGGTTCGGATACAACCTATCGTTTTGATTGGCAAAACACCCAATCTCAAAAAGCAATCAAAGCCTCTGATATTATCTTTCTATTAGATTTTAATGCATTACATAGAGTCGGTTTTGATATGCAAAGTACCTTAGAACAGTATCCAAATGATTTTGCAATGATTGATCATCATCAACAACCAGATGCTGTAAAGTATATGTATTCTGATGTTACAATCTGTTCAACCTGCCAAATGGTGTATCAGTTCATAGAAATGAACAACGATTTAGATTTGATAGATGCTGATATTGCTACTTGTCTGTATACAGGCATCATGACAGATACTGGGTCTTTTCGTTTTAGAGCTACCACAAGTGATACTCACCGAATTATTGCGGACCTAATTGATAAAGGAGCTGAAAATGATAAAATACATAATAAGGTTTATGATGCGAATTCTTATAATAGATTGCTATTGTTAGGACAAGCATTGAGTAATTTAGAAATTTCATCAACCTATAATACGGCATACATCACTTTAACATCAGAAGAAAAAAAGAAATTCGATTTTCAAAAAGGAGACACAGAAGGCATTGTAAATTATGCACTCTCTATAAAAGGAATTGTTTTAGCGGCTATTTTCATTGAAGATAGTGAACAAGGAATTGTAAAAATGTCTTTCCGTTCTAAGGGCACCTTTTCTGTAAATCAATTTTCTAGAAACCATTTTGAAGGTGGAGGACATGACAATGCTGCTGGTGGAAAATCTGACTTGTCAATGGCAGAAACAGTTACAAAATTCACTTCCTTATTACCAGCATATCAAAAAGAATTAGAAACCTCTTATGAAAATTAAATTTTTAATTTTTACAAGTTTTTTGTATTTTGGTTGCTCTAAAGTGCAACCAAGAAGACCTATTAACCCAATTCCGTCTTCAACAATTTTAAAAGAAACGATTAAAAAATCCATTCGATTAAATGCGCTTGATGATGAAAAAATTTTAGCAGTTATTCAACAAGATTCCACCAAAACCTATCAAGTTTCACCCAACGGATTTTGGTATACGTATCTCCATAAAAATGAAGCAGCAACAGCCACTCCAAAAACAGGAGATGTAGTCTCTTTTCAATACAATATAACTGATTTACAGGGGGTTGTAATTTATAATAAAGATCAAACAGGAATCAAAACGTACCAGGTAGACAAAGAAGATTTTATTGCTGCACTTCAAGTAGGAATAAAGTTGATGAAAATAGGAGAAACCATTACATTTGTCATTCCATCCTACAACGCCTTTGGTATTTTAGGTGATGGAAAAAAAATAGGAATTCATCAATCAATAAAAAGTACAGTAACATTAATTAACATAAATAATAAAAAATGAAAGTAGTAAAAAGTATTTTAGCAGTAACAATTTTAGCAACAATGTTTTCTTGTGGAAGCCAAGTCAAAGAAGTAAAATCTTTAGAAACAGAAATAGATTCAGTTAGTTATGCTATTGGTTTAACAATGTCAGGTCAATTAAAAACTGGTTTTGAAGAGGTGAATAGAGCTATTTTAATTCAAGCAATCAGTAACGGTCTAGATTCAACTAATTTATTATTAGAAACGAAAGACATTCAAAATGTAATAAGATCTTATTTTCAAAAGAAACAAGCATCAAAACAAAAAGCGGAATTATTAAAATCTGAAGTATACAAAAAAGAAGGAATCACATTCTTAGAAGAAAACAAAGCGAACAAAGGCGTTGTTACTACTGCTAGTGGATTACAATACATTGTTTTAACAAAAGGGAAAGGTAAAAAAGCAACAACCAAAAATAAAGTGAAGGTTCATTATCACGGAACGCTATTAGATGGAACTGTTTTTGATAGTTCAGTAGATAGAGGAACGCCCTCAGAATTTGGTGTAACGCAAGTTATAAAAGGTTGGACAGAAGGTTTACAGTTAATGAATGTTGGCGCGAAGTATAAATTCTTTATACCTCAAGAATTAGCGTATGGAGCATCACCAAGACCTGGTGTTATCAAGCCTTTTATGTCCCTTATTTTTGAAGTAGAATTATTAGAAATTAAATAATAATCTCGAATGCAGAAGTTAGGATATTTGACACTTCTTTTAGTGGTTTTTATTTCTTGTAAATCACTAGAATACAGAAAACTTGAAGAAGGTGTATATGCAGAGTTGGTTACGAATAAGGGACCAATTCTAATTGAGCTCTATACAGAAAAAGTACCTATGACTACTGCTAATTTTGTATCTCTTATTGAAGGAACAAATTCTCAATTGTTAGCTCCTCAAAAAGGAATAAACTTTTATGAAGGTGTTATTTTTCATAGAGTAATTTCAAATTTTGTAATTCAAGCAGGTGGTTTCACTTCCAAGGAAAGAAAAAAACTTAGTTATGTTTTTGGGGATGAATTTCCGAAAGATAAAGAAGGGGATTTACTTTACAAACACAATGATTCAGGGATTCTTTCGATGGCAAATGCAGGCCCTACAACTAATAATAGTCAGTTCTTTATAACGCACAGGGCCACATCTCATTTGGATGGTAGACATACTGTTTTTGGTAAAACAATCATTAATTCAATTCAATTAAAAGAATTAAAAAGTAAAATTAATGATTCTTTATTATTAAAAAAAGCAATTGATTCTACTAGGATGAGGGTTGTAAATAGCATTGTGCAAAAAGACACTATTTTGTCTGTCAAAATTATAAAAGTTGGATCTAAAGCAAAAAAGTTTAATGCTGCCAAAGTTTTTGATACTCAGTTAGAAATGTTGGAGAATTCAAAAATAACAAGTAAAAAAACAGGCAATTAATTTGTTAGAAAAGGCAATACATATTGATAAGAATATTTTAATTTTCTTAAACAATCTAGGAAGTGAACAATGGGATCCATTATGGTTAGTGATTACTAGTCAAATTTATTGGAGCCCCTTGTTTGTCTTCATTATTTATTTAACGTTTAGGTCATTTGGTTGGAAGCGTGGAGGGATTATGATCCTATCTATGATTTTATTAGTTGCTTTTTCAGATCAATTTACAAATTTGATTAAGAATACTGTACAACGATTACGTCCTAATAACGATCCAGAAATTAAACATTTTTTAAGAATCCTTTCTAATCCTCAGAGTTATAGTTTTATGTCTGGTCATGCGACTACCTCTACTTTCTTTTCAGTGTTTGTAGTACTGCTCTTGAAGGATAAATACAAATACATTTATTTCATACTATTCTTCCCTCTCATTTTTAGCTATAGTAGATTGTATCTAGGCGTACATTTTCCAATTGATATTTGTGTAGGTATATTGATAGGAATTACCTTTGCAAATATTTATTACTTCTTTTTTAAGAAAATTGATAAGAAAGTGTTTACTTAATTTTTTTATTATTGAAATATAAATATTTTGTTGAATGATAATAGGCACTCAACAAACTATCCATTTTCATAGCAACTAAAGGGTTTTCAGCTTTAATATCTTTAACATCCTTCGTTTTTAAATTATACAACCCCGATATTTTACTCGTGTTGGTTTTTGAGTAGTATAAACTATCTTGAAGCAATCCGGCAGTAGGTTCTCCATTAATTGTAAGATATACAAAGGAAGCCGTTTTATTAGTGGTTGTCTCTAGTAAATTGCTGCCAAGCGTATAGTTTGTATGATTTAGTTTTGCTAAACTTGCCACAGTTGGAAACAAATCTATTAATTTCCCATTCTTCGAAATGACGCTATCCTTAACGAAATTTGGTGCATGAATAAAGAATGGAACGTGCTGTGATTGTATGCCTAAATCAGCTTCTTTAGTAAATTTTTCTGTTCTTTTCATAGCTGTATTATGATCGCCAAAGAAGACAAAAATAGTATTGTCATAATAACCTGAATTTTTAGCTCTGTCAAGAAATTTTTCAACATTAAAATCTAAATATCGTAAGGCATTTAACTGTGCTATTGATTTAAAGCCAGATTTTTCTAGCAAGGAAGTCTCCAATTCATTCTCTTGTAAAGGACGAAAACTTTCTTTTTTATCAGGTACTGTAAAAGGCATGTGGTTAGAAGATGTTTGAATATAGGCTATAAAAGGGATGTTTTTTTTCGTTAATTTTTCTAATTTTTTGTTCGATTCCCTAAATAACTCATAGTCATCTATTCCCCAGACATCTGCTCTGTTTTCAGTTTCATAACTTCCTTCTTCAAATATTTTTAATCCGTTTATATTCGATTGAAAAACACTTCTAATATTTGCCCAATTTGCACTTCCTCCTAAAAAGTACAATTTTTCATATCCATCAAACTGATCAAAAATAATACGCTGATCTTGAATCAACGGATTTCTAGA
>CATITK010000144.1 GCA_949545755.1 Polaribacter sejongensis
AGCGGAGAGACAGGGACTCGAACCCTGGCGACCCTAAGGTCGACAGATTAGCAATCTGCTGCATTACCACTCTGCCATCTCTCCTTTCGACTTCAAACTAAAAGCTTGAAAGAAAAATTACGAGTGCAAATGTAAGACTACAAAAACAATATAACAAGATGTTTTTTGAGTTTTTTACACTTTTTTTTTACGCTGGATATTCAACTCGTAAGTGATAAATATTCATCAATTTTTTCTTAATAACTTTTTTAATAATTTCAATCTCTCTAAAGGTAATATCTGAATTTAAAAACTGGTTATCAGCCATTTGTTTGTTGATAATTTTATCAATTAAATCGCTAATTGATTGGGCGGTTGGCATTGTCAAACTTTTTGAAGCCGCTTCTGCTGCATCACACATCATTAAAATTGCAGTCTCTTTTGAAAACGGAATGGGACCTTGATACTGAAATTTTGTAATATCGACAGTTGTTTCCGGATTTAATTCTTGCTCTTTCATATAAAAATAATAGGTCAAACTAGTTCCGTGATGCGTGCGTATAAAATCGATTACTCGATCTGGTAACTTGTGCTTTTTAGCCAACTCTACTCCTTTGATAACATGCTCAGTTATTATTTTAGAACTGTCTCTTGGCGATAAATCATTGTGAGGATTGACCCCTGTAGATTGGTTTTCTGTAAAATACATCGGGTTCAACATTTTACCAATATCGTGATACAAAGCGCCTGTTCTAACCAACATCGAATTGGCACCTATCTCATTGGCAGCCGATTCTGCTAAATTGGCTACTTGCATTGAATGTTGAAACGTACCTGGAGCTTTTTCATTTAACAATCTTAACAGTTTTGTATTGGTGTTCGAAAGTTCTAACAAGGTAACATCTGAAACCAAACCAAAAACCTTTTCATACATATAGATTAATATGATGGATAGAAAAGACAACAAACCATTGGCAGCAAACAGCATGAAATAAGTCCAATTTATCTGAGAAGCATTTCCTTCTTTTATAATTGAAAACGCAAAATACGTGACCATATAAATAAGGGTTATTTGTGCTACTGATATAAAAAGGTTTGCTCTTTTATATAATTCTGAAACAGTAAGTATTGTTACAATACCAGCAATAATATGCAGATAGATAAACTCAAAACTATCAGGTACAATATATCCTAACAGCAATACCGTAAGAACATGGGTAAACAAACCTAAACGTGCATCAAAAAAGGCTTTTAAAACAATTGGAAGCACACTTAAAGGAACCACATACAAAAAATCTGAATTGTATTTTACCACCAATGTTTGAATGAAAATCATTGAAAAAACATTGAAAAATATAAAGGAAACTTTGTTGTTGTTCTCGTAAATTTCTAATCGATATTTTCTTAAAAACAACAACAGCATCAATAAAGCCAAAGACACTAAAATAGTATATCCTAAGATAATCCAATTATAATTTGATTCGGTCCAAACTTGAGATTCAGATTCACTTTTCAAAGAACTTAAGATGGCTAATTTTTTACCTTCAACAATATCTCCTTTTAATATAATTAACTTTCCCAAAGTGACTTTTCCTTTCGTGTAAGAAATGTTTTTTAGTTGGTTTTCAACAACCTTTTTAGAATAGACTGCATCAAAAGAAATATTAGGTTTAATAATTTCAGACAATAAATTTAGCATTTTTATTTTACCGTAATAAGCAGCTTCTTGTTCTAAATTATTTCTAATTAATTTTAAAACTTCTTTAGAGGTTAATAAATTTTTAAAAATAACATCCGCTACTTCATTTCCTTTTCTAACTGCAACTATTTCGTTTTTATTGGAAAGCTTTTGCTGACTTACTACTTCTAAAAAACCTTTTTTATAAATAGTATCAATTACCTTTTGACCAATTTCAGATAAACGCATCACCTCTTCTATACTTAAAGAGTCTGATTCTTTGATCAAAGAAATTCTTCTTTTGTAATTGGCATTCACGGTTTTCTCTACATCGAAATCTTGTAAAAAATAGAGTTTTGAATTGAGCGCAACTTCTTTTTTCTCTATAGCAATTTCTTCTGTTGTTTTCTGAATCGCAAAATCAAACGGAGCATATAAATTATCATATTTCCAAAGCTGACCATTGCTGAAATCGTATTTAAACTGACCTCCTTTTGGAAACAAATAAACAATTGCAGTAGTAGCAACTAAAAACAAAATAACTTTATAGATAATGGTGTTATTTTGGTACAATTTATTAACGATGTTATTCATACATTCTATCTTATTAGCACAAACTTACCATAAAATATTTAAGGTCAAAAATTCAAGATGAATAATAAAACTAAAATTGATTAAAAATAGTTAATTTAGCACAAGCAACCCGAAACAAAGTAAACGCTAAAAACGTATGAAAGAAGTCGTAATTGTCGCTGTAGCGAGAACTCCTATTGGAAGTTTCATGGGGAGTTTGTCTACTATTTCTGCACCAAAATTAGGCGCAATTGCCATCAAAGGTGCTTTAAAAAAAATAAATTTAGACCCCAATTTAGTGCAAGAAGTTTTTATGGGAAATGTCGTTTCTGCAGGCCTAGGTCAGGCACCTGCAAGACAAGCGGCGCTCTTAGCCGGAATTCCCAACACCGTTCCTTGTACTACTGTCAATAAAGTATGTGCTTCTGGTATGAAATCGATCATGTTTGCAGCGCAAACAATTGCTCTTGGAGATGCAGACATTGTGGTTGCTGGAGGCATGGAAAACATGAGTTCGATTCCTCATTATCAACAAGCAAGAAATGGTGCTAAATTTGGTCCAATCACCCTAGAAGATGGCTTACAAAAAGATGGTTTGGTCGATGCTTATGAACATATTGCCATGGGTGTTTATGCAGATGCTTGTGCTACTAAACATGGTTTTTCTAGAGCTGCGCAAGATGATTTTGCCATTCAATCTTATCATCGTTCTGCAAAAGCTTGGGAAGCTGGAAAATATGCGAATGAAATTGTACCTGTAGCAGTTCCTCAAAGACGTGGAGAACCGATTATTTTTTCTGAGGACGAAGAATATAAAAATGTAAGAATAGACAAAATACCTGCTTTACGAGCTGCCTTTACAAAAGACGGAACGGTAACTGCTGCGAATGCATCGACGATAAATGATGGTGGTGCGGCACTCGTTTTAATGTCTGCTGAAAAAGCAAAAGAATTACACCTCATTCCGATTGCTAAAATAAAAAGTTTTGCAGATGCTGCTCAGGACCCAAAATGGTTTACGACTGCGCCCGCAAAAGCATTGCCAAAGGCTTTAGCAAAAGCAAACATAACGATTGATGAGGTCGATTATTTTGAATTAAATGAAGCCTTTTCTGTGGTTGGTTTAGCAAATATGAAGCTTTTAGGAATTTCGGATGACAAAGTAAATGTGAATGGTGGCGCGGTTTCTTTAGGGCATCCTTTAGGGGTTTCTGGTGCAAGAATTGTGATTGCATTGACTTCGGTTTTAAAACAAAATAATGCTAATATTGGTGCAGCTGCTATTTGTAACGGTGGCGGTGGTGCAAGTGCGTTAGTTTTAGAAAGAATTTCTTAACAAAAAAATAGAAGCATACAAGAATGAGTATAAAACCAACAACTAATACCCTAAAAATTGGCATACGGAATTTGTAATTTAAGTATGGCTCCCCTGAGAGCAATAGCAAATGATACATCAGAAATGATGAGTCAGGTTTTGTTTGGGGAAACTTTTGAAATTCTTGAAACAGAAAAAGAATGGAGTAAAATTCGCCTCTCTTATGACAACTCTGAAGGCTATATCGACAATAAGCAATACCTTATCATTACAGCGGCTTCTTTTTTAAAATTAACCTCTGAAAAAAAATATATTTCTGGCGAGATGATTGATTTTATCACCAATAAAAACAACGAATTAACAACCATCCCCTTAGGTGCTGATTTGCCTTTTTACAAGAACAATAGACTAGAAATCAATGAGGAATCCTATGTCTATGAAGGCACTGTATTGTCAGATAAAAAAGCGAAAAGTGAAATTCCACAAATTGCTTTTACCTACTTGAATACGCCTTTTTTATGGGGTGGAAAAACGCCTTTTGGCATGGATGCTTCTGGCTTTGTTCAAATGGTATATAAACTTTGTGGACACGCGTTGTTTAGAGAAGTGAAAGCGCAAGCAATTCAGGGAGAAGTATTAAGTTTTATTGAAGAAAGCGCACCTGGTGATTTGGCTTTTTTTGACAATGAAGAAGGCGAAATCATTCATGTAGGAATCATTTTAAAGGATTATAACATCATACATTGTCATGGTAAAGTAAGAATAGATACTTTAGATCATAGTGGCATTTATAATGCTGACACACAAAAACACACCCATAAATTAAGGATTATTAAAAAAATGATATAAAAAAAACCAAGAAAAAATTCTTGGTTTTTTTTAAACTGAATAAGAAAATAACTTCTTATTGATCTCTTAATTTTTTATAAATAACTCTTAGCGGGTCAGCTTTTTCAGTTATTTCTAGTGTGTCATAAATATTCATTAAAATTCTGACGGTTTCAAGGGTTCTATTCAATTCATCTCCTTTTATTAAATAAGGCAACGCTTGATTATACAACGCTTTTTGCTCCTTTTCTAATTTGTTATATTTTTTTGCATTAGAGAAGTTTTTATTCATCTCATCAATAATCGCTTTTTCTCCAGATAAAATAACAATCGCTAAATTCATATAAGCATCTGCATAATCTGGTTTTAGTTCAATCGCTTTTTTATAGTAATTTTTGGCAGCTTCAACTTTGTTCTCATTCGCATTCACTACGCCTAAATTAAAAAATAAAGTAGGATTTGTAGGATCCAACGCTACAGCTTCCTCCATTAATTTTGCAAACTTGTCCATCCTTTTAAGCTCAATATACATTTGAGCTTGGTTTAACAAGAGGTTCATATCTTTTGGATTTGACTTTCTTGCTTCTTCCAAAGCAGTAATCGCTAATTCTGGCTTTTCTTGATTTATGTAGATATAGCCAATATTTTTAATAATTTCCGCCTGTTTCGATTCTGAAACTACGACAGTTGGTTTTACGTGAGATTTTGTTTTTACAGAAAAATCTCTAAGATCTTTACTTTGAAATAATTCTTCTTCTCCTGTTGCTTGATTCACTGCATAATAAGTCTTAGTAATTCCTGTATAACCAAGCGTTCTTAATTGAGAATAATACTTAAGAGCCATATCATAATCCTTATCTAAAGAAGCACTTAAGGCAGCATTGTATAAAAAGGTAGTATCCCTAGGACTCAATACAAACGTTAAATGAAAATTATTTGTTGCTTGTTTAAATTCCTTCGCATTATACTGCTCAATTGCCTGATTAGAGACTTGTTGAATTAATTCATTTAGCTTTGGTTGCGCTAATTTTGAATACTTCTGAGTACCTGTTTCTTTTTCATAGTCAAATAACTTGTTGTAAGCGTCTGCTGCTTTTGCTACATTCGATTTTTCATAAGTTACCCCCTTTAAATAATAATACTTGCCTTTTAATTTAGGTTCGATTGTCTCTTCGGTAGCTTCAAGTGTTGCTAAGGTTGTTTTAGCTTCTTTAAACGCCCCTTTTTTAATGGCTTTTTCTACCGCTTTTAGTTCATTTTTTTGTGCAAAAGTAGCAATCGATAGGAAACCGATGGTTAACGCTAATAGTTGTTTTTTCATTTTACAATTTATTAATTATTTTTATTCTTAAGATTCCGTTGAATCATTTTCAGCTGGGTTATCTTCAATTTCCGTGCCATTCTCTACCCCTTCTTCACCCTCTTCTTCGTGTGCTACTTTTGCAACTGCAGCAATACTGTCAGTTTCTTTAATGTTTATCAAACGAACTCCTTGTGTTGCACGCCCCATTACTCTTAAATCTTCTACAGCCATCCTAATCGTCAATCCAGATTTGTTAATGATCATCAAATCATTAGAATCATCTACATTTTTAATGGCAACTAAATTACCTGTTTTTTCTGAAATATTTAAAGTTTTAACACCTTTACCACCTCGGTTGGTCACTCTATAATCTTCTAACTTAGAACGTTTTCCATATCCTTTTTCTGAAACAACTAAGATATTGCTTTCCATATCGTTTACAGCAATCATACCGATGACTTCATCTTGATCATGTTGTAAAGTAATTCCTCTAACTCCAGAAGCAGTTCTTCCCATAGGGCGTGTTTTTGCTTCTTCAAAACGGATCGATTTACCCGATTTTAACGCCAACATTACCTGACTATCACCCGTGGTTAATTTTGCTTCTAGCAATTCATCACCTTCCTTAATCGTAATGGCATTAATCCCATTTGTTCTTGGACGAGAATACTGTTCAAGTGAGGTCTTTTTAACTTGCCCTTTCTTGGTTGCCATAATTACATAATGGCTATTAATATAGTCTTCGTCTTTTAGATCTTGTGTAACCAAGAATGCTTTTACCTTATCATCTTGTTCAATGTTAATCAAGTTTTGCATTGCCCTACCTTTGGTACTTTTACCCCCTTCAGGAATTTCATAGACACGCATCCAAAATACTTTTCCTTTTTGGGTAAAGAACATCATATATTGATGATTGGTTCCTACAAATAAATGTTCTAAGAAATCTTCATTTCGGGTTGTGGCTCCTTTTTGACCTCTTCCTCCCCTATTCTGAACTTTATACTCTTCAAGATTTGTCCGTTTTAAATAGCCCGCATTCGAAATGGTTACAACTACTTTCGTATCAGGAATCATGTCTTCTATTCGCATATCTCCACCCGCATGTTCGATGACTGATCTACGAGCATCCCCATACTTTTCTTTGATATGCGTCAATTCATCTTTAATGATTTGATAACGTCTCGGCTCGTTCGCTAAAATATCTTTTAAATCAGTAATTGTAAGCATAATTGCATCAAACTCAGCACGCAATTTGTCTTGCTCTAAACCTGTTAATTGACGCAAACGCATTTCTACAATTGCTTTTGCTTGAATTTCTGTTAACTCAAAACGTTTTATTAAAGCCTCTCTTGCTTCATCTGCATTGGAAGAAGCTCTGATAATTTTGATAACTTCATCAATATTATCTGAAGCAATAATTAATCCTTCTAAAATATGCGCTCTCGCTTCGGCCTTCTTTAATTCAAACTCTGTTCTACGAACAATAACTTCGTGACGGTGTTCAACAAAATAATGAATTAATTCTTTTAAATTTAATTGTTCGGGTCTTCCGTTTACGAGCGCAATATTATTGACACTAAAAGAAGTTTGTAATTGTGTGTATTTAAATAATTTATTTAAAACGATGTTCGGAATTGCATCTCGCTTTAAAATATAAACAATACGCATTCCTTTTCTATCAGATTCATCTCTAATATTAGAAATTCCTTCAATCTTCTTATCATTGACCAATTCAGCAGTTTTTTTAATCATTTCTGCTTTATTCACTTGGTAAGGGATTTCCGTAACAATAATACACTCACGGCCTTTCACTTCTTCGATAATCGCCTTAGCACGCATTACAATACGTCCACGACCTGTATGAAATGCTTCTCGCACACCATCATAGCCATAAATAATTCCTCCTGTAGGAAAATCGGGTGCCGTAATGTGTTGCATTAATTCATCAATTTCAATCGCTCTATTGTCAATATAGGCCATCGTTCCATTAATAACTTCTGTCAGGTTATGAGGCGCCATATTTGTTGCCATACCTACTGCAATCCCTGAAGCTCCATTTACTAGAAGTGTTGGTATTCTTGTTGGCAATACGGTAGGTTCCGAATATTCATCCGAAAAGTTAAGTTTATGATCTACGGTTTCTTTATCGATATCCGCTAACATTTCTTCGGATATTTTTTGCATTCTAGCTTCCGTATAACGCATTGCAGCTGGACTATCTCCATCTACAGAACCAAAGTTTCCTTGCCCATCAACCATCATATAACGCACACTCCAGTGCTGTGCCATACGAACCATAGAATCATATACAGAAGTATCCCCATGTGGGTGGTACTTTCCTAAAACCTCCCCAACAATTCTCGCAGATTTTTTATACACACCAGTTGCTTTAATTCCGAGTTCATGCATCCCAAACAAAACCCTTCTGTGCACTGGCTTTAAACCATCTCTTACATCTGGTAATGCTCTTGAAACAATTACTGACATTGAATAATCAATGTATGCAGATTTCATCTGCTCTTCAATGTTAATCGGAATCAACTTTTCTCCGTCTGCCATAGTATATTTTTATTTAAAAATTAAATGATTTCAGAATTGAAAAACCTTCTTTTTAAGGGCTCTTTCAATGCTGCGATCTTTAAATTATTTATTCATTTTTATAAAACAAGGCAAGATACTATTTTTCACTCTTTTTAAAAAAATTTTATCGTTGGTTATTGCATAGAGTTATCAACATTTTTTGATAATTTTTATCGCTCTTTAATTTGGCTGATTTCCCAGAGTTTTTTACCTTAGTGATACCTTTTAACCGTCAGTATTTTACTATTGACAACTTTTTTGTAATTATCTACAAAAAAAAGGACTAATTTTACAACGCATCAATTTTAGAAAGAAAGAAATATGGACGATAATTTTTCAC
>CATITK010000145.1 GCA_949545755.1 Polaribacter sejongensis
AATTGAATAGGAGGGATGCCTAATAAATGAATGATTTTTGTGAGTTTTTTTTCTGAAGGAATTGCATTCAAATAGTAAATTATTTCAAACTCTTTACCCGAATTTTCTAGAATAGTCAAACCTTCTCTAGATTTTCTGCAACGGGGGTTGTGATATATTTTTATCATTTCTAATCAATGTTTATAATTGATTTATTAACAGTATAAACAGTTCTTTTTTGCAAGGTGTCAAATCTTTTACTGGCAAAACTTTTTGTATAATTAAAATCAGGAAGGCCAATATTTGCCATATTTAATATAGTATGAAAAGTATCTGACGACATTATTTTTTTAGTATTATTTTTAAGTAAATTATCGATTATATTAGGGTAATTCTGTTTATAAGTGTTAGAGTACCAAATGAATAAAGGTATTTCTAATTCGTATTTTGTGGGGGTTTCATATGCGTGGAGTAATTTTTTTTCAGCTGTATCAAACAAATTTTCTCCATGATCAGAAATATAATACATAAAGGAAGAAGCTGCTGTTTCATTTAAATTCTTAATTATTTCGGATAAAATAAAATCAGTGTAAAAGATAGAGTTATTATAGCTATTCACTATTTCTTCTTTATTATTGAAATTACTAAAATTTTCTATTGATAGCCCTTTTCTTAAGGTTGGTTTAAATTTTTCAAAGGCATCAGGATAGCGATAGTTGTATCTGTAATGACTACCTATAGTATGAATAATAATAAATTTTTTTTGAGAAGCATCATTTAGTATTTCATCAAAAACAGGTAGTACATTTTCATCAAATCCCGATGCATCTATAGATTTTGAAACATTAACATATTTATCAGCCAATTGTGCATATAGACCAAAGATGCTTCCTGTTCCAATTTGCTGATTACTAATCCAGTAAGTTTTAAATCCACTTTCTTTAAATGCATTTAAAATCGGTGGTTCTTGTAGTTTTAAATCTGCATTTTTAGGAGTTGCACGAGAAAGCATAAAAGGGATGCTTAATGAAGTTAAATTCGCATTGCTATATACATCTTGATAGCTAATTAAGTTCGTAATACTATCTAAATTTGGAGAAGTATCTTTTGTGTATCCATAGATTCCAAAGTTGTGTTTTCTAGCCGTCTCACCAATAACAAGCACATAAACCTCTTTTTGGTTTAACTGGTCTTTTTTCTCTGAATAAAACTTAAATTCATTTATGTTTTTTAAATAGCCATTCTTTGCTTTTAAACCCTCATAAACGTTCCCAATTTTCATGAATATTCCTGATGGGAAATTTTTTGAAAACTGGACTCTAAAGGAATATTGGACGTTATCAATGATTTCACTTGTTGTATTTTTAAAATTTCTTGCCAAATTAACATTTCTGATAGTTAGCGATAGAAATAAAAAAATAAAACCAGTAAAAATTATTTTTTTTTGGGTTTTGGTAATGAAAAAATCTTTTCTTATTACCAAAACTATAAAAATCAAGTAGCAGAAGGTTAGTAATGAAAAAATTAGACTTATTGGGTTGGATAAAATTAATTCTTTAGCTTCATTGAAATTAGTTAAAAATACAGATAAAATGGCTTCTTCAGATGAAGGTGTTTTAAGAAGTAGAATATGATTGCTTTCAAATATAATAAAAGGAAATATAGCAAATATAAAGTAGCTAAAGTATTTTGGTTTTATAAAGGTTAATGGTAGGCTTACCATTGCAAAAGAAATTAATATATATACCCCTTTTTTTACATAAGTCCCAACAGCAGAATCTTCACCAATAAAAGCTAATAAAATACTCGGAAACATTCCAATTATTACTAGCGATATTAATAAAAAATACTGAATTATTATATTATTTTTTCTGACCATTTAGCATTAAATATGTTTTTAAAAAAGGATTGATATCACCATTCATAACATTATCTACATTACCCGTTTCGTATGCAGTTCTTACATCTTTTACTAATTTATAAGGATGCATAACATAATTTCTAATTTGACTTCCCCATTCGTTTTTCAACTTGCCAGCTTCAATTTCATCCCTGGCAGCTTGTTGTTTTTGCAACTCAATTTCATATAATTGAGATTTTAACATCTTCATCGCTGTCGCTCTATTATCATGTTGAGAACGAGAATTGGAACACGAAATCTGAATGCCAGTAGGTTTGTGTGTCAATTGAACTTTCGTTTCTACTTTGTTTACATTTTGTCCTCCAGCGCCACTAGATCTTGCAGTAACAATTTCGATGTCTGCAGGGTTAATATCAATTTCTATGGTATCATCTGCCACAGGAAAAACATATACAGAGCCAAAAGTCGTATGCCTCTTTCCATTAGAATCAAAGGGTGAAATACGAACCAAACGATGCACGCCATTTTCTCCTTTTAACCAACCAAAAGCATAATCTCCTTCGATTTCAATGGTAATTGTTTTAATTCCGACAACATCTCCTGCCTGATAATTTAGTGTTTTTAATTTGAAACCTTGTTTCTCTGCCCACATGGTATACATCCTAGACAACATTTCTACCCAATCGCAACTTTCTGTTCCGCCAGCCCCTGCAGTAATTTGTATTGTTGCAGACAAAGAATCACCTTCTTCAGAAAGCATATTTTTAAATTCCAAATCCTCTAAAAAAGTACTCGTTTTTTCAAATTGTTCTATGACTTCACTTTCATCAACTTCTCCTTCTTTGTAAAAGTCATACAAAACATGTAGATCTTCATTTAAAGTGATGGTTTTGTTATAATCTTCTACCCATTTTTTCTTGAAACGAAGTACTTTCATCAGTATTTCTGCTTCTTTAGGGTTGTTCCAAAAATTTGGATTTGCCGTTTTTTCTTCTTCATTGACAATTTCAATGAGTTTTTTATCAATCTCTAAATAAGATTTCAATTTCTCAATTCTGAGAGCGATCTCTTTAAGTTGGTCTTGTGTAATCATACGTCGAACAAAAATAAACGAATTTTTAAGACTTTTTGTTTTAAAAGTAAATAGAAATTATTATTGCACAGAGATTCACGGATTAATAAGAGAAAACGCAGTGGACAAGCTTTGTAAATCTCTCTAGAATAACTAAAAATCACCCTATAATAAAGGAGCTATTTATCATGTAAGAAATTTATTTTTAAACATTTAACTCCAATTGTTTTGATGTGAAAGATGATTTACTAGCTATCTATATACAAATCAAGTAAAAGAAGGAAGTGCGGAAAAAAATAAAATATCTTCTCATAAGTTTGTGCTTTTAAGTTCAAATCAATTTATTCAAAATTTTTATATAGCAAACTATTTTTATTTTATAAATTTAAGCGATGATTATTGGCATAAGAAGAAATTTAGCAGCTATGTTAATGACAAACTAAGGACATTTGTTTCTTTTGTTTTATTAGTTAAAAATTCCATAAATACTTTAAATACTGTGTTTTATTAAAAAAGTATTCATTTTTTCATTAAATTTGTTTTGTTAAAGAAAAAAAATTGAGCTATATTAAAGAAGATTTTACCATTAAAGACCTTGAGAATATTTCCAAAATTAAGGCACATACAATTCGTATTTGGGAAAAGAGATTTAATCTCTTAGCACCAAAAAGAACAAATACAAATATTCGGTTTTATTCCCATGAAAATTTACAGAAGCTCTTAAATGTTGTTTTATTGTATAACAATAATTTTAAGATTTCTAAGATTGCAAAGATGTGTGATGAACAACTAATCGAACAATCAAGAAAATTAGCATTTCAAAATGCTACGAATGATCAAGCAATCAATTCTTTTAAGCTATCTATGTTTCAATTTGATAAAGTTTTATTCAATGATAGCTATCAGAAGTTGTTACATGAAATGACATTTCAAGAGATCTTTAAAGAGATATTTATTCCTTTTTTAAGTGACATTGGTTTACTATGGCAAACAGAGACTTTAATGCCTGCTCATGAACACTTTATTTCAAATTTAATAACTCAAAAAATTCAAATAAATATTGAACAATTGAAATATAGCATTCCTAAAACCAATAAAACATTCGTACTTTTTTTACCAGAAAATGAAGTTCATGAATTGGGTTTACTTTATTTAAATTATGAGTTAATTTTAAGAGGAAATCAGACTGTTTATTTAGGGAAGAGTCTTCCTTTAACTAATTTAGATTATTTCCTAAAAAAAGGAAAAGAAATTTGTTTTGTTACTTCAATGACCATCATGCCACACGATCGTAAAGTTGATAAATATTTCAAAGAGATTGATACAATTTTAAAAACTACAAATCACGAATTCATTGCTATTGGTAGCAAGACGAATTTAGTGAATCCCTCAAGTTTCAAAACTAAAATTAAATTATATACGACTATTAAAGATTTACTAGAGGAATTATAATAGTATCGAAAAAGAATGTAATGTTCAATTATTTCATATATTTGTTAAACAATATATACAATGAAAAAGAATATTCACATTATTGGTTCTGGATTCTCTGCTTTAGCGGCTTCTTGCTATTTAGCAAAAGAGGGTTATAATGTTACTGTGCTTGAGAAAAATGACACTTTAGGAGGGAGAGCAAGGCAGTATAAAAAGGATGGTTTTACCTTCGATATTGGTCCTTCTTGGTATTGGATGCCAGATGTTTTTGAACGTTTTTTTGCCGATTTTGGCAAAAAACCATCTGACTATTATATTTTAGATAAATTGAACCCTGGGTATGAAGTCTACTTTGGAAAAGAATCTTCTGTAAAAATATCTAGTGAGTTAGAAGAAATTTATACACTTTTTGAAACAGAAGAAAAAGGAAGCGCAAAACATCTAAAAACTTTTTTAGAATCCGCAAAATCTAATTACGATACAGCCATAAAAGACCTGGTTTATAAACCGGGAATATCGCCTTTAGAATTAATAAATACGACAACGATAGCAAGAGTTACCCAATTTTTTTCAACCATAAGAAAACAAGTTAGAAAAAATATAAAAAGCAATAAATTAATCAAAATTTTAGAATTTCCTGTTTTATTTTTAGGAGCAAAACCAAGCAATACTCCAGCATTTTATAATTTTATGAATTATGCAGATTTTGGACTTGGAACTTGGCATCCAAGGGGAGGAATGTATAAGGTTATTGAAGGCATGGTATCGTTGGCAGAAAGTTTAGGAGTAAAGTTTATAACGAATGCAAATGTTGAAAAAATTACGACAGATACTTCCAAAAGTGTAACTGGATTAATCGTCAATGGAGAAAATATTGAAACAAATTTAGTTTTAAGTGGAGCAGATTATCACCATACAGAAACACTATTAGATGAAAATCTAAAACAATATTCTGCCAATTATTGGGATAAAAAAACATTCGCACCTTCCTCACTTTTATTTTATGTAGGTTTTGATAAAAAAATAAAAAATGTAAGTCACCATACCCTTTTCTTTGACACAGATTTTGATGCGCATGCAAAAGAAATTTATGACAATCCAATGTGGCCAACAGATCCTCTTTTTTATGCAAATTTCACCTCCATCACAGATAAAACATCTGCTCCAGAGGGAAAAGAAGCTGGATTTTTCTTAATTCCTTTAGCTCCAGGAATTGAAGATACTGAAGAGTTAAGGGAAGAATATTTCCACAAAATTATGGACAGGTTAGAGAAATTAACCAATCAAGAAGTGAGAAAACAGGTGTTGTTTAAGAAATCATTTTGTGTAAATGATTTCAAAGAGGCTTACAACTCCTATAAAGGAAATGCCTACGGGATGGCAAATACATTGCTTCAAACCGCTTTTTTAAGACCAAAAATAAAGAGTAGTAAAGTGAATAATTTGTATTTTACAGGCCAATTAACCGTCCCTGGACCTGGAGTTCCCCCTGCTTTAATTTCTGGTAAAATAGCATCAGAATTAATCATTAAAAATCAATAATGATATGAAAGAATTATTTGATAGTGTTTCTAATGACTGTAGTAAATTGGTAACTAAAAGTTACAGCACTTCGTTTTCGTTGGCTGTAAAAATGTTATCAAAAACAATTAGAAACGACATTTATAATATTTATGGTTTTGTCCGTTTTGCAGATGAAATTGTAGATACTTTCCATGCGTATGATAAAGAAATGTTGATGGAGCATTTTGAAAAAGATTATTACCTTGCTAAAGAGCAAGGAATTAGTTTAAACCCCATTTTAAACTCCTTTCAACAGACTGTTAACAAATATCATATTCCTGATGAAATGGTGCAAGCATTTCTAAAAAGTATGAAAGCAGATTTATACAAAACGGAATACCAAACAAAAGCAGAGTACGACGAATATATTTATGGATCTGCTGATGTTGTTGGTCTTATGTGTTTAAAAGTTTTTGTAAACGGTGATGATAAAAAGTTTGAAGAGCTGAAAGATGCAGCAATGCGTTTGGGGTCTGCATTTCAAAAAGTCAATTTTTTAAGGGATCTAAAGGATGATTTTGAAGTATTAAATCGTTCTTACTTTCCAAATGTAGATTTAGGAAAATTAGATGCTTCTTCAAAACAAATTATTATCAATGAAATTGAGGCCGATTTTGATTTTGCATATCAAAATGGAATTCTTAAACTGCCTGTTGAGGCAAAATTTGGAGTGTATATGGCTTTCAGATATTATAAAAGGTTATTGAAAAAGTTACATAAAGTTCCTTCAGAAAAAATAATGGATACTAGAATTAGAATTTCAAACCCAATGAAAATCAATCTTTTAGCCAGAAGTTACGTGAAATATAAATTAAATATTATTTAAAGATGTTTGCAATTATTACTCTTTTTGTTTTTGTACTGATGGAAGGTATAACTTGGTGTACACATAAATATATCATGCATGGTTTTGGATGGTTTTTACACGAGGATCACCACCAGCCGAAATATAGTGGTTTTGAAAAAAACGATGCTTTCTTCGTGGTTTTTGCAGTACCTAGTATTGCATTATTTTATTTTGGTACCTATACCGTTCATACTTATTTATTCTATATTGGATTGGGAATTTTGCTTTATGGACTTTCTTATTTCTTAATACATGATGTTTTAATTCACCAACGTTTTAAATGGTTTAAAAACACAAAAAATGCTTATCTAAGAGGCCTTAGAAAAGCGCATAAAATACATCATAAAAATATGGGAAAAGAAGATAGCCAATGTTTTGGAATGTTATTTGTCCCTTTCAAGTATTTTCAAAAAACTAATATCTAATGTTTCTATACCTGCTTTTAAATCTAGGCGCTATTAGTATTCCTTTGCTATATTCTTTTGAAAAAAATATGCGGTTTATCAAAGATTGGAAAGCTATTTTTCTATCTATAACTATCGTTGCTACCGTTTTCCTAATTTGGGATGTGCTTTTTACTGCAAATGGAGTTTGGGGTTTCAACCCCAGTTATCATTTAAGTATTTTACTCTTTGGAATGCCACTTGAAGAATGGATGTTCTTTTTTTGTATTCCCTATGCAAGTGTCTTTATCCATTATTCTCTAGCTTATTTTAAACCCGACTTACTTATTTCAGAAAAAGCAACAAAGTTCATTACGCTTTTTTTAAGTGTTTTTTTATTGCCTGTAATTATAATGAATTTAGAGAAAGCGTATACGTTTGTAAATTATAGTTTTCTCTTTTTTGTTTTGCTGATAGGTTTTTTTTATGGTATCAAGCTGTTACAGCGATTCTATATCGCTTTTTTAATAATCTTAATCCCTTTTTTCATTGTCAATGGAGTGCTAACAGGAACAGGAATCGAAGAACCTGTAGTTTGGTATAACAATGCAGAAAACTTAGGAATTCGTTTAGGAACAATTCCTATTGAAGATATTGGTTATGCTTTTACAATGATTTTTGGAAATGTTTTGTTGATTGAGCGGTTTAAGAAAAAATAATAAGCCTCAAAAATACTTTAATGTATAGCCAACCAAAAAAGTCATTTAACCAGCTTATTTATAAAAATAGAAAAACACATTCTTACTTTTATATATTTCTCTCTAATGTGTATGAAAATACATTAGAGAGAAAAAAAATGGATTACATATTCTTTATTTCAGAAACTAGGTCAGCCAAAACGCTCTTAGCATCTCCAAATAACATCGATGTTTTAGCATTGTAGAAGAGTTCATTTTCAATACCAGCATATCCTGCTTTCATACTTCTTTTATTTACCACCACATGTTTTGCGTTCTCTACATCTAAAATTGGCATTCCATAAATAGGACTTGAAGGGTCATTATGTGCAGCAGGGTTTACAACATCATTTGCTCCAACCACCAATACAACATCCGCATTATTAAATTGAGGATTTATATCTTCCATTTCAACCAACATACTGTAATCTACATTCGATTCTGCTAATAATACATTCATATGTCCTGGCATACGACCTGCAACAGGATGAATGGCATATTTTACATTTACGCCTTTAGCAACCAACAATTCTTCTAATTCATGCGCTACATGTTGTGCCTGTGCCACTGCCAATCCATAACCTGGAACAATGATAACATTCGTTGCATAATTCATTATGATGGCGGTATCACTTGCTGTTGTGCTTTTTATAGACCCTAAGGCTTTATTTGTGCCTTCTGGTCCGGCACTTGCTGTAAACGAGCCAAAAATTACAGAGAGTAATGTTCTGTTCATCGCCTTACACATTGCTACTGTTAAAATGATACCAGCAGACCCTACTAAAATACCTCCAACTAGCATGACCATATTATCATATAGAATACCTGTTATTGCAGCAGCAATACCTGTTAATGAGTTCAATAATGAAATAACCACAGGCATATCTGCGCCTCCAATTGGCATAACAAATAAGACACCATAGACCAATCCTGCAAATAATAATGAATACAATAATATTTGACTATCAATATTTTCAACAACAACAAATGCAGCCAACACAACAATTGCGATGATCACTAAATTATTAATAATATTATATTGTGGAATTTTTATGATACTCTTTACAGAGCCATTTAATTTTCCCCAAGCCATTAAACTCCCTGAGAAAGTAATCGCTCCAATTACAATTGCTGACAAAATAGTAGCAACAATAGTCGCACTGGTTGTTTTAATATCAGAATTTCCAAATTCAACAATTCCAATTAAAGCCGCACTAGCGCCTCCAAACCCATTAAACAATGATACTAATTCTGGCATCTTTGTCATTTCAACTTTAATAGC
Organism: Polaribacter sejongensis; assembly: GCA_949545755.1. GTDB lineage: Bacteria > Bacteroidota > Bacteroidia > Flavobacteriales > Flavobacteriaceae > Polaribacter > Polaribacter sejongensis_A. The sequence goes on from CATITK010000145.1 coordinate 9,159, forward strand.
AATGAACCAACCAATGATCGCACCTAACAAGATTGCGATTCCAATCAGTACATAAATGATCGTTGGTACTTGTAAATCGTGAATGAAAATGGTTCCTACAATGGCAAGACCCATTCCTGCAGCGGCAGTTAAATTTCCTGATTTTGCGCTATCTGGGTGCCCTAATTTTTTTAAGCCAACAATAAACGTTACTGTTGCTATTAGATATATAATACTTAATATAATACTCATTATTTCTTCTTTTTAAACATTTCTAACATTCTGTTGGTAACGGCAAAACCACCGACAACATTTAATATCCCTAAAACCACCGCAGTAAACCCAAGGCCTAACGCTAAATAATCTGTTGGGTTTGAATGTAACATTACTAAAATTGCACCTACAATCACAACACCACTTAGTGCATTTGCTCCAGACATTAAAGGGGTATGTAGTACCGCTGGAATACTTTTTATTACTTCAATTCCTACAAAAATCGCCAAAATGATGATGTATACGATTTGTAAATTGTTACTAATAAATTCGATAAGTTCTTTCATGATTTATTTTATTTTTTGCGTTGGATGCCGTCTTTAACGATAAGGGTTTTCTCTGTTATTTCTTCTTCTAAGTCCCACTTAAAATTTAAATCTTCAGTTAGGTGCATGATAAAATTATAAATATTTTTAGCATACAATTCACTTGCATTGGTAGAGACACTTTCCGGAGCAATTGTTGTTCCTAGTACTTTTACTCCATTAAGAATAACGGTCTCATTTAATTTACTAACTTCACAATTACCTCCTTGAGCCGCAGCCAAATCAATAATTATAGCACCATTTTTCATCTGCATTACTTGCGATTCTGTGATTAATGTTGGTGCTTTTCTTCCTGGAATATTCGCAGTAGTTATCACTAAGTCTGCCTGAAATAAAGATTTATTTACAGCTTCTTTTTGTCTTTCAGCATACGATTCAGAAGCCTCTTTTGCATAGCCTCCTTCCGTCTCTTCATTGCTATTTTCAACTGAAATGAATTTTGCACCTAAAGATTCTGCCTGCTCTTTTGTTTCAGATCTAATGTCAGTTGCTTCCACAACAGCTCCTAACCTTTTTGCGGTGGCGATTGCCTGTAAACCTGCAACACCAACACCATAAATTAAAACCTTCGATGGGGTAATAGTTCCAGCTGCAGTCATCATTAATGGGAATATTTTAGTCATTTCGTTGGCTCCCAATATTACAGCCTTATAGCCAGCTAAATTATTTTGAGAACTTAAAATATCCATATCCTGTGCTCTAGAAATACGAGGCATGGCATCCATAGAAAAAGCAGATGCTCCTTTTTCTGAAATGGCTTTTATTATTGCTGGATTGGATTGATGATATAGTTCACTTATTAAAACATGATTTTTTTGAACCAATTCTATATCTTTCGTATCAAACGGGTTTATTTTAATAAGTACTTGTGCAACATCAAAAATCTTCTCTCTTGAAGTTATTTTCGCACCAGATGCTTCATAATCTGAATCTTTATATAAAGAAGTAGCACCCGCATTTTTTTCTATATAAACCTCAAAACCGTTTGTCACTAATTTCTTGGCTATAAAAGGAGAAAGTGAGACTCTTTTCTCACCTTTTTGTAATTCTTTTAATATTCCTATCTTCATGTTTTTATTCTAAATTGATTTTTAAAGTTGCAAAAATAATATAACTTTAGTGAAAACGAAAACTATTTGACTAGACATACGCTTTACATTTTTTGTAAACACACACAATACTACTGAATTCATCTCAATATAAACTAGATAATCCGAACGTTTTCATTTTATTCTTGTCAATATTAATTTACTGCCATGCCTCATTTTATGCTCGTTTTATGGGAGCAGCAAAGCGATATACTTTTATATATTTAAAGGGTTATTTGGGGAATTTTTCACTGATTTTATCCAAAGATAAATTATGAATACTACCTACATGGGTATGTTGTTTTCCTAAATCTGGTTTGTAAGTTCCTGCTTGAACTTCTCCACCAATTTGCTGATATGCTTCTCTAAAAGGCATGCCTTCAATCACTAGATTATTAATGCTATCGACCGTAAATAAATATTGATATTTCTCATCATTTAAATCAATATCTTTTACAATTACCTGTTGAATTGAATAATTTAAGATGTCTAAAATGTCTTTAACATCTTCAAAAGCATTGATGATATTTTCTTTTAATAATTGAAAATCTCTGTGATATCCTGTAGGTAAATTATTGGTGATTAGTAACATTTCTGTTTGTAATGCTTGAATTTTATTACATTTTCCACGAATTAATTCGAAAACATCTGGATTTTTCTTGTGAGGCATAATGCTACTTCCAGTTGTTAAATCATCAGGAAAGGTTATAAAACTAAAATTTTGACTCATATATAAACAAACATCCATTGCAAAACGAGACATTGTATTGCATAAACCACCCAAAGCTGCTGCAATTGAACGCTCGCTTTTTCCTCTACTTAATTGTGCAGCAACTACATTGTACTTTAGAGTTGCAAAATTCAATTCTTTGGTTGTTAATTCTCTATCAATAGGGAAGGAGCTTCCATATCCTGCAGCAGATCCTAAAGGATTTTGGTCAACAATTTTAGCTACAGCATTTAATACATATACATCATCTATTAAGAGTTCTGCATAGGCAGAAAACCACAATCCAAATGACGAGGGCATGGCAACTTGTAAATGCGTGTATCCAGGTAATAAACTTTCCTTATGCGTTTCAGCAAGACTCAAAAGTGTATCAAAAAGTATTTTTGTCTTGTCATTGATCACTGCTAAGTTTTCTTTATAATATAATTGTAAAGCGACTAAAACTTGATCATTTCTAGAACGAGCTGTGTGAATTTTTTTCCCAACTTCACCTAATTTATTAGTTAATTCCCATTCAATTTTAGAGTGAACATCCTCAAAAGAAGCTTCTATCACAAAGGACCCATTTTCAATATCATTGGCTAATTCTTGTAAGCCTCTTTTTAAATCTTTCAATTCGTCAGTCGTGATAATTCCAATAGACTCAAGCATAACAGCATGTGCTAAAGAAGCTTGTACATCATGTTTTGCAATATGCATGTCAATTTCTCTATCATTACCAACGGTAAAATTTTCTATTTGTTTATCTATTGAAAATCCTTTATCCCAAAGTTTCATATTTTTTTATTTAGTTTTGTTCGTAGTTTTTGGTTTAATTTTAGATACTAAAAATCAATAATTATTAACCAATTATTACTCGATTTAATAATTCAATGTATATTTTTACTCCCTCTTCAATCTCATGAATGTAAATGAATTCATTTGCAGAATGTGAGCGAATACTATCTCCAGGGCCTAACTTTAAAGACTCACAAGTTAAAACTGTTTGATCTGATAATGTTGGAGAACCATAGGTTTCTCTCCCCATTGCAATCCCTGCTTTAACCAAATCGTGATCGGTAGCAATTGCCGAAGAGTTCAATCGTAAACTTCTTGGAGTAATTTTTGTACAAGGAGAATGTTCCTCTAAAATAGCTGCAATTTCTTGATTAGTATATGCATCATTTACACGAACATCAATCACTAAATCTACATGACCAGGAACAACATTGTGCTGAGTACCTGCAGCAATTTGAGTTACCGTCATTTTTACATCTCCCAGAGATTCTGAAGTTTTTTTAAATTTAAAATCTTGAAACCACTGTAAAACTTTAATGGTATTGTAAATGGAATTGTTATTATTTGGATGTGCAGCATGACTTGGAGTTCCTGCGACAACAGCCTCGAAAACAACCAATCCTTTTTCTGCAATGGCCAAATTCATTAAAGTAGGTTCGCCAACAATTGCTACATTGATGTGCGGAATTACTGAAAGCATACTATTTAAACCATTTGGCCCACTATTTTCTTCTTCTGCAGAAGCTACAATAACGATATTGTATTTGAGGTTTTCTTGTGCATAAAAATGGGTAAAAGTTGCCATTAGAGAGACCAAACACCCTCCAGCATCATTACTTCCTAAACCATATAATTTTCCGTCTTCTATAGTAGCTTCTAGAGGATTTCTTGTATAAGCTGAATTTGGTTTAACGGTATCATGATGAGAATTAAGCAATAATGTAGGTTTGCTTTCATCAAAATATTTGTTTGTTGCCCAAATATTATTTTTAGTTCTTTTAAACGGAATTTTATTTTCAAGAAACCACCCTTCAATAAGTTTTGCTGTGTTTTCTTCTTCTGTTGAAAATGATTGCGTTTCAATCAAATTTTTCAAAAGTGAAATTGCGTTTTTTGTTAACTTTTCTAACGTCATATTATAAGGTTATCGTTGTAAAATTATCGTTTTCTTTTATCAATATAGACGTATTTCCCATGATCACTTTAGATACACCATTCGAAAGTGCATTAAAACAATTTTCTAATTTGGGCAACATTCCGTCTGCAATAATTCCATCAGCTAACAATTTTTGATAGGTGTTCGCGTTGATTTTTTTTATTACGGATTCTTTGTCACTAATATCTTTTAAAACACCATTCAATTCAAAACAATAGTAAATTGATGTTTCATAGTGTTGACTCATTCCAATGGCAACTTGACTCGCAATTGTATCCGCATTTGTGTTTAATAATTGT
>CATITK010000146.1 GCA_949545755.1 Polaribacter sejongensis
CCATTCACCGACAGAAAACGGTCATTCAACGAATAAATCTCCTTTTTATTAAAAAAAAAGTAAGACCTTTAGCTTCAATTTTATTGAAAATATTTCGTAAAAAAAGAAAATGAATCGTGTTGATTTAGGCAATATATCAACAAGAGAATACATCAACAATAGCGTTATAAAGGTGTTATACAATATCAGCAAAAAACCAATAAATGAAAGTTAATAAGAACATCCCATTAATACTAAAAACATATTTATTAGTAATTTCAATATCCTCAATATTTAGATTTATTTTATTTTTCACAGAACGGGATCGCATAGATTTTCAAATAGTATCAATTTGGACTATTATTCAATCCTTTATAATGGGGATAAGATTTGACATTGTAATATCTGGGTATATCCTATTAATCCCAGCTCTAATTCTTCTGATAAAAGGTATCATTAATGTACGAAACCGTTTGATTTTTAATTTTCTGTTTTATTGGATTTTCATACTTTTTTCAATCTCGTTTTTAATTGCAGCAGCAGATATACCTTATTTCAATCAATTCTTTGAACGCTTCTCAATTGGTGCTTTTGAATGGATTGAAAATTTCGGTTTTGTTGTCAATATGATTCTCCAAGAGCCGAAGTATTTTTTGATTACAATCCCCTTTATCGTTATTGAAATCATATTTTTCCGATCATTAAAAAGATTATTCAGTGACAAACAGCAAAAGAAAGTTCAAGTAAATTTATATTTTAACATATTTATTTCACTTCTTTTTTTATCTATAATGTTTCTAGGAATTAGAGGGCGTGTTCAAAAGAAATCACCTATCCGAATAGGGACAGCCTATTTCTCAACCAATCCTTTTTTAAATAAACTTGGGTTAAATCCTACTTTTACACTTATGCGTAGTTATTTAGACAGTAAAGATAAAAGGAATGAGAATGTTCATTTTATGGATAAACGAAAAGCAATACATAATACTAGAAAACTTTTGAATATAGGTTCAACAGAATTCAAATCACCAATTGCTAGAAGTATTGCCCCCGATTCTCTTTTAGAAATAAAGCCAAATATTGTTCTTGTTATTATGGAAAGCATGAGTGCTGCAAAAATGAAACGACATGGCAATGAAAAGAATCTAACCCCATTCTTGGATAGCTTGTCTAAAAATGCAATCTATTTTGAGAATTTTTACACTAGTGGAAAACACACTTTTAATGGCATTTTTAGCTCTCTTTTCTCATTTCCAGCACTGTATCGAAAACACCCTATGAAACAGATAAAAAAGTATTGTGGAATCAGTACCAATTTAGTTAAAAACGGATATTCTACGACATATTTCACAACACATGACAGTCAATTTGATAATATTGAAGGTTTTTTAAGAGCAAATGACTTTCAGCATATAATTAGTCAATCCGATTACCCCATGAATGAAGTAAAGACAACCTTGGGCGTTCCAGATGATTATATGTTTAGGTTTTCAATCTCCGAAATAGATGAACTACATAAAAAAAACAAGCCTTTCTTCGTCACATTTATGACAGCAAGTGACCATGGACCCTACTATATTCCTGATTATTTCCATCCAAAATCAAAGAAGATTAAAAATCAGATAGTTGAATATGCAGATTGGTCATTAAAAAAGTTTATCGAACTAAGTTCAAAACAAAAATGGTTTGATAATACGATTTTTGTTTTTGTAGCTGATCATGGAGCTCCAATAAGCTCAACTTATGAGATTCCTCTAGCCTATTTTCATTCTCCTTTTATAATATACGCACCTAAGATTATTGCATCAAACATACAGTATGAAAAAATAGGTAGCCAAATGGATGTTTTCCCCACAATTATGGGATTAATAAAGCAACCATATATAAATAATACGTTAGGAATTGATTTACAAAGACAAAATAGAAAATACGTAATAATCAATAATGACAGTAAAATAGGAGTATTGGATACTTCTTACTTTTGCATTATGGGAAAAGAAGATGTTAATTTATTTAAATATAAAGAATTAAATACAACTGATTACTTTGACACAGAGAGTGAAAAAGCCAAAGAAATGACAGAATACGCAAAATCAGTCATGCAAACATATCAGGAAATGCTATTAAACGGAGAAGTAACATTACACAACAATGTAGATGTAAAATAGGCGAAACAGGATTAAATACAAGAGTTTTAACCGACTTACAAAAGCCAAGAGCTAGTTTTATTGAAACTTTATCAAGGCCTTTTTCTTTATTGATTTAACTTTTTTTTTAAAACTTTCGAGTACTTGACTAGGGAGTTTTTTTTATGCCCTAATGCCATTATTTTTTAAAAAAACACTCTAATTTCTTAGCTCTTTTTCCCATTCAACGACAGATAACTACCATTCACCGACAGAAAACGGTCATTCAACGAATAAATCTCCTTTCATTAAAAATAAGTAAGACCTTTACGTTGAAATTTCTTGAAATTGTTTCGCAAAAAAAAGAAAATGAATCGTGTTGCTATAGGTAATATATCAACAATAGGGTTATACAGTTGTTACCCAACATTAACAAAAACAGAACGTTAGAATTTAAACCGAATAGAAAACTTAAAAAATAGATATGAAATTTTACACTTCATTACCTGAAAGTCTGAAACCATATTATAAAGCGGAATTGAATAAATACCGAACTGAATATGCAAACGGAAATTTAAAAAGTGCGTGGAATCATTTGGAAAGAGCTCATATAATTGGACAGAAATATCCTTATGCTCATACTTTTGTACATTGGAAAATGTTACAATTCGGAATTAAAATCAAAAACAGAAAAGAAATTATTGGACAAATTCCACGTCTGATTTTTGGAGGTGTGAAATCCTTTGTTGGAAAAATTCCAGTTGGAAATCCTGGAGGAGCGAATGTTCCACCATTAAAACCATTTCCGATTGAAAAAGAATTGCAGAATATTTTTGAGAAAGCTGGAATTGAATTAATCTGAAAATAAAAAACGTTGGGTAACACCGTATATAATTTATTGCTAGTTCTAGCCTACTTACGAAAACCCTCGCGGATTTTCTATTCGGTTTGTATTTGCTAAATTAGGTGCTTAAAACACGCAACAAACCATATACGTTGCAATGACTATCACCTTTAATAGAAAGTAATTTCTGGTATTCCAAATGGTCCTAAAAGCAACCTAAGAAGAACAAGAGGACTGATACGTGTAAAGGAACTGATATTCAAAACAACGTTTTAGTTCTCCTCTTGTTTCTTAGTAAATATAATAACTACTTTATTGATGAGGTAAAGTAAAGAACAACGTTGTATGTCATTAAAGAACATACAGAAATCAAATAGAAACTTAATAAAAAAGAACAAAATGAAAAAAACAGTACTCTTGGCAATTATTTTAATCGGTGGATTTATGAATGCTAATGCTCAAAGTAGAACAAACGAAACAATGCTTGAATTTAAAAGTAAATCAGCAAAAATATCATCAGCAATCGGTTGGGGAAAGAATGAAAAAACAGGAAAATGGATTGAAAATAAAAATGTAATAGATGACGAAAAAGTGTCATCATATTGGATTAGTCATATTTCTCAAAATTTCAAATGGTTACAATTTTCGACCATTAACCAAGATGGAAAAGATTATTATGTATTTCTTTATGAACGTTTAGCAGGAACTTATAAATATCCAAGTATTCGTGAAGATTGGAAAACGGAAAAAAGGACTTACTTTTTTGTAATAACATCTGAACAATACAATGAAATTAAGACAAAAATAGACTTGAAATCAGGAGAGAATATAAAAATTACAAGTAAAATAACAGGTCATATTACTGACAGATTTAAAATATTAGGAGGCGAACACCTATATAATGAAGATAATCTTTTAGCCAAAATAACTAAAACAATTAAAAAACCAAGTTATTCAGAAAGTTGTTTTGTTCTAAACGCTCAAACAAGACGGAAGTGACATACTAAGATTTAGACTTCCTGAAAGTTGTTACTCTGTTGAAAAATATATGAAAACAGAATATTTTGAAGTGAAAATAGCGGAATTTAAAACAATACTAACCGAATAGAAAACGCCATACAACAACGGCTATACTTAATTGCTCAGTTATGTGCTACTTTGGAAAAATTTCCGATTTTCCCAACTTGGTTTTGTACTTATAAAGTTAAGTACTTAGTTGTCGCAACTAAGCATAGCCAAACCGTTGTAAAACATTATGCCCTGTCCTAAAATAAGGCTACATAATTTTAAACATTATGTATAGAAATAACAAAGTAATTAGACGTTACAGTGAACCTTTAAAAAAAAAGCATGAACAAATTTTTACTATTACTTGCATTGACAACATTAGGAATTTTAAACGGTTTTAGTCAATCAAAAAAAAACGACTTAAAATTAACCGTTTCAGCATTACCTCTATTTGGGTCTTCAGAAGATTTTAGTTCTGGGTTAAATGGTTTTGTAATAAAGCCAACCATTGGATATTACATTTCGGAGAAAACTTCTATTGAATTAAATTTTTCATATGCTTCAATGAACGATTTAAAAATTGGAAATATAAATTCTTATTATAACTCCTATTCTTTTATTCCTACCTTGAGAAATAATTTTGTGAATACGAATCAATTGAGAATTTTTTCGGAATTTGGATTCGGACTTGGAACAATTAAATACAACGCAGATAATAATGATTATAGGAACCTTCAACACGAGGAATTAAGTGGAGGAATAGCTGTAATAAATATTGGAATAGGTGGAAACTATTTCTTTAATGAAAAGTTCGGAATTGAATTTATTATCCCATACATAACAACGAATAATATTACATCTCAACAATCTAATACTATTTATTCTGGAATTGGACCCACAATCGGATTGACATATAAATTGAATTAAAAAAAACAGCATACAACACCTACAAAATTAATTGCTTTGGTTCTCACTGACTTAGTAAATCCCCTGCCTACCGTAGGTAGGTTCAGTTATGATTTATGAACGCATAGAACCTAAAAAGAAGACTTCTTAGTTGTTTTCTAAATGCTCTTCAATATCAGCAATATGATATTGCAATGCCTGAGCAGAGATCTGTATTTCCTTGATCAATAATGCCAAAGAAATGATTAATAAGATTAAAGCGAACCCAAAAATCCAAACGGCCATGTAATGTTGATGAATATAGATTAAAAACATGGTCAACACACAGAAAAGTAAACTTGAAATTCCAAAAATCTGCATCCATCGGGTTAAGTTTAGACGTAGTTTTAAATTCTTAATCTGTCTTATTAAAGATTCTTCTTTGCGTTCTAAATAAATATCGTGCAAATTTCTAATTACTGCTGCATAGGCTAAAAAACGGTTGGTATACGCCAACATAATTAGAGAAATTGCAGAAAATAAAAGTGCAGGTGTTGTTAATGTTAATTCTTCCATATAGTTGTCAAAATTAAGTAATAATTATCATCAAAAAAAAGAAATAGTTTATGAAAATCAATTTGTTAATTTAATGTCATCGCCTAAAATTTTATGGTAAAGTTCAGAACCCTCTTTTATGGAGGATCTAATCCGACAATGAAAACTAAAAGTGGTATTATTCATAAAATCTCTGATATTTAAAACCAACAAAAATGTTACATTTGCAAACATGCGTATAGATATTATTTCAGTTGCTCCAGATTTATTAGAAAGTCCGTTTAACCATTCTATTGTTAAACGTGCAAAAGACAAAGGTTTGGCAGAAATTATAATTCACGACTTACGCGCTTATGGTTTGGGCAATTACAAACAGATAGACGACACGCAGTTTGGTGGTGGTGCTGGTATGGTGATGATGATTGAACCCATTGCAAATTGTATTAAAAAGTTGCAATCTGAAAGAGCCTATGAGGAGATCATTTATATGACTCCAGATGCAAAAACGCTAAATCAAGCTACGGCAAATACCCTTTCATTAAAAGAAAATATCCTTATTTTAACAGGACATTACAAAGGGGTAGATCAGAGAATTCGGGACAAGTATATTACGAAAGAGATCTCAATTGGAGATTATGTATTAACAGGAGGTGAACTCGCTGCTGCAGTTTTAGTAGATGCTATTGTACGTTTAATACCAGGGGTTATTGGAGATGAACAATCTGCTTTGACAGACTCTTTTCAGGATAATTTATTATCACCTCCAGTATACACGAGGCCTTCCCAATTTGAAGGGATGAAAGTTCCGGATGTTTTATTGTCTGGTAATTTTCCTAAAATTGAGGATTGGCGAAGTGACCAAGCGTATAAAAGAACGGAAGAGATAAGACCCGATTTATTAGATGAAACCTCTTAGTAGTCATTTATATGAATTTTGAAAACGAAATTTTGAAGACCATAAAAGCGTTTATAAAAAAGAACAAAGCCATCTCTTGGGTTTTAGGGTTTCAGTTATTTAGATTGATTTTACTCCCATTTATGGGCTTAATGCCACAGGATGCTTATTATTATTTATACGGACAAAACTTATCGCTTTCTTATTTTGATCATCCAGGGATGATTGGATACATTTTAAGGGTTTTTACAAGTGTTTTGGGACACTCTATTTTTGCTGTCAAATTTGCAGATTTTGTAATCACTTCGCTTACAATAGTAAGCTTCTATAAATTGGCTTCGTATTTTCTCTCAGAACAAAAATTGCAGCACGCACTGGTTTTAATCGGCTCCACCATTTTTGTCTCTATTTTATCTTTTAATTCCACTCCAGATGTGCCGCTATTATTATTCTGGACATTGAGCTTAATCTGCTTGTACAAAGCAATTTTTGAAGAAAAAAAGTGGTTTTGGATTTTAGGAGGAATCGCTATGGGATGTGCTTTTAACAGTAAATACACGTCCTTATTATTACAAATAGGATTGATCGGATTTCTTGTTTTTTCAAACAAATACAGAAAATTATTCTTCTCTCCTTGGTTTTGGAGTGCGATCCTACTCTCCATTGCAGTTACTTTTCCTGTTTGGTATTGGAATTACCAAAACGAGTTTGCGTCTTTTGCATTTCAATCCTCAGAAAGAACAAGTTCTATTTCAGAATTTAAAATTTCTCCTAAAAATTTCTTTGGCGCAATAGGACATCAAATGTTCTTATTAATGCCCGTTTTATTTTTAGTGATGATCACATTCACCTATAAATATTTAAAAAGGGCGTTGTTGAAATTTAAAATTCCACAAGCGAAAACATTGTTTTTGTTGGCCTTTTTTATTCCAACTTTTGTTGGATTCTTTAGCCTCACTCCTATTTATTGGGTAAAATTAAACTGGATGATGCCCTCTTATATTACAGGAATTATTCTGGCAGGAATGTATGTCAATAAAAAACTATTAAAAACTCAGTTGGTCATTTCAATAGTGCTTCATGTATTATTTAGCCTTCAGATTTTATACTATATCGTTCCTATTAAAAGTGATGACACTTGGGTTGGATGGGAAGAATTAGCTTTGGCAACCGAAGAATTGCAGGACAAATATCCAAATACATTTGTATTTTCTGAAGATAATTATAAAACAGCTGCCTGTTTAAACTTTTTTATGGAGGAAAAGGTATATGCACAAAACGTAATCGGTTTGCCCGCTTTACATTTCGATTATTTAGGAGATGACATGTCAGACTTAAACAATAAAAACGCATTATTTATAGACTCTGACAAACGTTTTAAGAATAAGGAGAAAAAAGGAAACTACCATCCTTTGTTAAATAATCACTTTGAAAAAGTAACAGAATTAACGCCGATTATTATTAAAATTAATGAGAAAGAAGTGCGAAAATTTTGGGTTTTCTATTGTACGAACTATCAAGCAAAAAAATAATTAAATATAGTTTTATCAACAAGAAATAATTGTTACTTTTGCAAGCGTTAAATTAACCTCTGACGAAAAAATCGTGAATGTTGCTTTACAAAAATCAATTAAATTAAAAGATATGGAATCTTTAGTAAAATTTGTTCAAGACGAATTTGTAGCAAGAAAAGAATTTGCAGAATTTGCAGCAGGAGATACAATCACTGTTTATTACGAAATTAAA